>NZ_JAINEZ010000036.1:0-46914 GCF_019873065.1 Sphingobium sp. PNB | reverse complement strand
CAGAATGAAGATGGGGACTTCGCCCGGCGCAGGGGGAGGGAGGGGCGCGCCGGGCGAAGGTCGGCTCCTTCAAAAGGGGCGCCGACCTGCTCCTCATCCCTCTTCATCATGTCGCATGGTAGAGCGACTTTTCATCCGGTTGGATCATTGTGTAGCGGATTGTATCGATATGTAACGGCCGCCGCCGCGAGCGCAGACTTGCCGCGCGAATGCGGTTAGAAGGAGACGATGCCCGATATGCCGCCATCCCGCCCGTTCCGCGTGATCGTCGTCGATGATGATGAGGACATAAGGGGGCTGATCGTCGGACAGCTTGCGCAGGACCATTATGAGGTGGAGGCGGCCGGCAGCCTTGCCGAGTTGCGGGGCCTCATGGCGGCGGGGGCGGTCGACCTCATCGTGCTCGACCTCAACCTGCCAGACGGCGACGGCCTGTCGCTGTGCCGGGAATTGCGGGGGCAGGGCAATGGGGTTCAGATCATCATGGTGACGGCGCGGGGCAGCGCCATAGACCGGGTGCTGGGATTGGAACTGGGCGCGGACGATTATCTGACCAAGCCGTTCGAGCCGCGCGAGCTGCTGGTGCGGGTGCGCAACCTGCTGCGGCGGTCGCGCAGCGAGGAGCCGGCGCGGCAGAAGACGGCGCGGATCGCCCGCTTCGGATCGTGGCGGCTCGACCTGTTCCAGCGGCGGCTGATCGCCAGCGACGAGCGGCTGATCATGCTCTCCTCCGCCGAATTCCGGCTGCTGTCGCGCTTTATCGAGGAACCCAATGTGGTGCTCGCGCGCGAGGCGCTGGTGCCCGAACGCCGGGCCACGGCGGCGTTCGACCGGTCCATAGACCTGCAGGTCAGCCGGTTGCGGCAGAAACTGGCCGACAGCCCGGGCGGCGACGGCCTGATCCTGACGGTGCGGGGCGAAGGCTATGTGCTGGCGAGCACGGTGACCTATGAATGACGGGCGGATGATCGGCGCATGATGATCCCCGTCGTGGCGCGGGCGCGCAATTTCTTCCGGTCGCTGGTGGGACAGATATTCCTGCTGCTGACCGTCGGCATGACGATCGCCGCCGTGCTGGCGCTGCTGGTCGCGGAGCAGGCCCGGCATCTCGATTTCGAGCGCTGGCGCCTCCAGCGCGTCGTGGCCAGCGCCGTCGACATCGCGCAGCGGCTGAGTCACGATCCGGTCAAGATAGAGGCGATGCTGAAGGACCAGCAGATCATGGGGGCGAGGACCGCGCCGGAGGGCGTGGCGCTGGCGGACCCGGACCCGACGCTGGCGGACGCGCTGGCGGTGCGTTTCGGGCCGCACTCCAACCCCGAAGCGGGGCAGGTGCCGGTCGGGCTGTGCTTTCCGGCCGGCAAGGTCGATCCGAACAATCGGGCGGCGGGTCTGATCGACGCGCCACGGCCCGATTGCTGGGTCGTGCGCTTCACCGACGGCACGGGCGAACGGCGGTCGCTCGCCCTCTATTTGCCGCGGGTCGTCAAGCCGCCCAGCAATCTCGCCAAGCCGATCTACCTGCTGCTGATCCTGCTGTCCTCGGCGGGGCTGGCGATCGTCGTCGCGCGCTTCGTCGCCAAGCCGCTGCGCCGGCTGGAGCGGGCGGCCGAAGCCTTTTCGGTATCGGTCGATCCGGAGGAAATCCCGGAGCGGGGGCCGGAAGAAGTGCGGGCCGCCCTGTCGACCTTCAACCTGATGCAGCGCCGGGTCCGTGCGGGCTTTGCCGAGCGGACGCAGTTGCTGGCGGCGATCAGCCATGATCTTCAGACGCCGCTCACCCGCCTGCGCTTGCGGCTGGAACTGGTGGAGAACGAGGAGTTGCGGGCCCGCCTCTTGCAGGATCACCAGGCGATGATGACGCTGGTCCGCGAAGGGCTGGACCTGGCGGCGAGCACGGAGGCGCAGGAGGACTGGTCGGTGATCGACATCGATTCGCTGCTGACCAGCATGGCCGAAGACGCGCAGGACCTGGGATTGCCCGTGCGTTTCCTGTCAGGCTGCGGCGGCACGGTCCGGGTGAAGCCCAACGCGCTGACCCGCTGCATCAGCAATCTGGTGAACAATGCCGTGAAATATGGCGGCAGCGCCGACGTCAGTTGCATGCGGCAGGGCGCGCGCGTGCTGATCGAGGTGCGCGACCATGGGCCGGGCATCGCGCCCGATCAGTTGGACCAGATGTTCGAACCCTTCACCCGCGGTGTGGCGGGGCAGCCCGGCGGGCGGCCCGGGACCGGCATCGGCCTCACCATCGCGCGATCGCTGGCGCTGAGTTTCGAGGCGTCCGTGCGCCTGGCCAATGCGCCGGATGGCGGGCTGATCGCCACGATAGACATGCGGGCGTAACGGCATTTCCGCAGGCGGGAAGGATGCTGAAACAAGTTCAGCACACGCAATGCAGCCTTCGATCGGCGCGATCGCATCGTTCCATGCCTGGGAACCAATGCACCCCTGGTGAGATTATCTCCTTTACCCTCTTCCCTCCCGGGGGCTCAGGTGACACTATGCATCATATCGCGGCGGGGGAACGTCGCGCCGATTGGAAGATGCTGCATGACGGCGGCGCGGTAATGATCTTGCCGGTCGCATGAAGATGGTCGTGCGATTGCCGGAAATGCTTCTGCGTGGCCGGATAAGCATCGTGCGTTCTTTTTGCAGAAACATGCAGATCGACGATTGGACAGATTTGAATTTTTTACTCTGAACAGGTTCTATTGCACTGTTTTTACAGACCATAAGGGTCTATATACATTCCATGGCTACTTTAGCGGGAGTCGCCAGTGACAAAGAATGAGCTGTTTTCCAGCTTCACGCGGAAGTTCGATGATCGGCGTCAGGCCGAAATGTCTATCGAAGATTATCTGCTGGGATGTCGCAACGATCCATTGATGCATGCGTCCGCGCCGGAGCGGCTGCTGGCTGCAATCGGTGAGCCGGAGATCATCGACACCTCGCGCGATCAGCGGCTGGGCCGGATCTTCATGAACCGGACCATCCGCCGCTACAAGAGCTTCACCAATTTCTACGGCATGGAAGGGACAATCGAGCATATCGTCAGTTTCCTGCGCCACGCCAGCCAGGGATTGGAGGAGCGCAAGCAGATCCTCTACCTGCTGGGTCCGGTGGGCGGCGGCAAGTCGTCCCTGGCCGAACGGCTGAAGGCGCTGATGGAGGTGCATCCCATCTATGTGCTGAAGGCGGGGGATGAGATCAGCCCGATCTTCGAAAGCCCGCTCGCCTTGTTCGACGCCGAAACCCATGGCGACTATATCGAGGAGAATTACGCCATTCCCCGGCGGCGGCTGACCGGCATGATCAGCCCCTGGTGCCGCAAGCGGCTGGATGAATATGGCGGCGACATATCCCAGTTCAGGGTCGTGCGGATGATGCCGTCCCGCATGCGGCAGGTCGCCATCGCCAAGACCGAGCCGGGCGACGAGAACAACCAGGACATCAGTTCGCTGGTCGGCAAGGTCGACATCCGCAAGCTGGAGATGCTCTCGCAGAACGATCCGGACGCCTACAGCTATTCGGGCGGGCTCAACCGGGCGAACCAGGGCATGCTGGAATTCGTCGAGATGTTCAAGGCGCCGATCAAGATGCTCCACCCGTTGCTGACCGCGACGCAGGAGGGCAATTATATCGGCACGGAGAATATCGGCGCCATTCCCTATACCGGCATCATCATGGCCCATAGCAATGAATCGGAATGGGCGAATTTCAAGAACAACAAGAATAACGAAGCCTTTATCGACCGTATCTACGTCATCAAGGTTCCCTATAGTTTGCAGGCCACCGAAGAACGGCATGTCTATGAGAAGTTGCTGCGGGAATCGGACCTGAACAAGGCGCCCTGCGCGCCGGGGACTTTGGACATGCTGGCGCGTTTCTCCGTGCTGACGCGGCTGCGGGAGCATGAGAACAGCAATCTCTATTCCAAGATGCGCGTCTATGACGGCGAGATGCTGCGGGAAATCGATCCGAGGGCCAAGAGTCTTCAGGAATATCGCGACGCTGCTGGCGTGGACGAGGGCATGTCGGGCATTTCGACCCGCTTCGCCTTCAAGGCGCTGTCGGCCACCTTCAACCATGACACCAATGAGATTGCGGCCGATCCCGTGCACCTCATGTATGTGCTGGAGGGCATGGTCCGGCAGGAGCAGTTCCCCGCCGAGATCGAATCCCGCTATCTGGAGTTCATCAAGGGCGAGCTGGCGCCGCGCTATGCCGAGTTCATCGGCAATGAAATCCAGAAGGCTTATCTCGAATCCTACCATGATTATGGGCAGAACCTGTTCGACCGTTATGTCGCCTATGCCGATGCGTGGATCGAGGATCTGGACTTCAAGGACCCGGACACGGGTCAATTGCTGGACCGGGAGGTCATCAACCAGGAACTGTCCAAGACCGAAAAGCCCGCCGGAATCGCTAATCCCAAGGATTTCCGCAACGAGGTGGTGAAGTTCGCGCTGCGCATGCGGGCCAGCAATGACGGGCGCAACCCGTCATGGACCAGTTACGAGAAAATCCGCGAGGTGATCGAGAAGCGGATGTTCAGCCAGGTCGAGGACCTGCTGCCGGTCATCAGCTTCGGATCGAAGAAGGACGGCGAAACCGCGACCAAGCATGACGAATTCGTCGCGCGGATGATCGAAAGAGGCTATACTGAGCGGCAGGTTCGGCGGCTTGTCGAATGGTATATACGCGTCAAGCAGGCCGGATGATGGAGGCGCCAAGCCCGCCATGCACATAGTCGACAGACGGTTGAATCCAGGAGGCAAGAGCCTGGTCAACAGGCAGCGCTTCCTGCGGAGGGCAAGGGCATATGTGCAACAGGCGGTGCGCGACAGCCTGAAGGACCGCAGCATCAAGGATCTGGACAAGGAAGGCCAGATTTCGATCCAGCGCGACGTCATCCACGAACCGACGCTGCACCGCGCCGCGCAGGGGGGCAGCCGCGAACGGGTCTTCCCCGGCAATCACGATTATATGGAAGGCGACCGGATCAAGCGGCCCGATGGCGGCGCGGGCGCGGGGTCGAAGGCCGGGCAGGGCGAGGGGAATGACGATTTCCAGTTTGCGCTCAGCCGGGAAGAGTTTCTGGATCTGTTCCTCGACGATCTGGAGCTGCCGGACCTCGCCAAAAGGCGGCTGATCGGCGGGGCGGTCGACGGCATAAGGCGGGCAGGCTATTCGACGGTCGGCAACCCGTCCAACCTGTCCGTGCCGCGCACCATGCAGAAGGCGATGTCGCGTCGGTTGGCGCTGCGCCGTCCCAAGGGCGCCGATCTTGCCCGGATCGAGGAGGAGATCGCGCTGATCGAGGCGCGCGATCCGGCCCTGCCCGACGATGCCGTACGACTGGAGGCATTGCGCGAGGAACGCTCGACCGTCATCCGCCGCCGCAACCTGATCGCCTATATCGACCCTGTGGACCTGCGCTATCGCCGGTTTGAGACGGTGCCCAAGCCCGTGGCCCAGGCAGTGATGTTCTGCCTGATGGACGTCTCCGGCTCCATGACGGAGCATATGAAGGATCTGGCGAAGCGTTTCTTCGCGCTGCTGCACCTGTTCCTGTCGCGCTGCTACGAGCATGTGGAGGTGGTGTTCATCCACCATACCGACCGGGCGGCGGAGGTGGATGAGCAGACCTTCTTCTACAGCGCGGTGACGGGCGGAACTTTGGTGTCGAGCGCGCTGGAGAAACTGATCGAGGTGGTGCAGGAACGCTTCCGTCCGGATGACTGGAACATCTATGTGGCGCAGGCGTCGGACGGCGACACCATGCAGTCCGACAATGGTCGGGTAGTCAGCCTGATGCAGCAGGAAATCCTGCCCTTCAGCCAATATTTCGCCTATCTGGAAGTCGGGCGAGAGGAATTCGCCGACATAGAGACCATCGGCACGACGACCGGACTGTGGCAGGCCTATGCCCCGGTCAGCGAGGCAAACCGCAATTTCGTGATGCGCAAAGTGCATCATCGGCGGGAAATCTATCCGGTTTTCCGGGAGTTGTTCCAGCGCAAGGGCGTGGCGGAGCGGAGTTCATGATGGTGGAACCGGCATGACGGTCGAACTGGCGTCCGCCCCGCTGTTCACGGGAAGCGATTGGGACTTCGCGCTCATCAACCGCATTTACGAAACGATCGAGCCCATCGCGCTCCAGGAAATGAAGCTCGACATCTATCCCAACCAGATAGAGGTCATCAGCGCGGAGCAGATGCTGGACGCCTATTCCTCCATCGGCATGCCGCTCTTCTACAAGCACTGGTCCTTCGGCAAGCAGTTCGTGACCAATGAGATGATGTACCGCAAGGGGCTGCGCGGCCTGGCCTATGAGCTGGTCATCAACAGCGATCCCTGCATCAACTATCTGATGCAGGAAAACAGCGCGACGATGCAGACGCTGGTCATCGCCCATGCGGCCTTCGGGCATAATCATTTCTTCAAGAATAATTATGTCTTCAAGCAATGGACCGATGCCGAGGGAATTCTGGATTATCTGGAATTCGCCAAGCGCTACATCGCGAAATGCGAGGAACGCTACGGCCAATTGCCGGTCGAGCGGGTGCTGGACGCCGCCCATGCGCTGATGAACCAGGGCGTGCATCGCTATCCGCGCGTCCGCCCAAGGGACTTGAAGGCGGAGGCGGCGCGGGAGGCGGAACGGCAGGCCTATCGCGACCGCATCTATGACGATCTGTGGCGGACCGTGCCCACTGGAGCGAAGGCGGATGCGATCCCCAGCGACGCCAGACGGGCGGCGCTGGGACTGCCGCAGGAAAATATCCTCTATTTCCTGGAAAAGTCCGGTCCCCGGCTGGAAAGCTGGCAACGGGAGATTTTGCGGATCGTGCGGTTGATCGCGCAATATTTCTACCCGCAGCGCCAGACCAAGGCGATGAACGAAGGCGCTGCGACCTACACCCATTACCGCATCATGACGACGCTGCACGAACGGGGATGGCTGACCGACGGCGCCTTCATGGAATTCCTCTCATCCCATACCAATGTCGTCTATCAACCCACCTATGATTCAGGACAATTTGGCGGTTTCAACCCCTATGCCCTGGGCTTCGGCATCATGTCGGACATCGAAAGGGTCTGCCGTGCGCCGACGGAGGAGGATCGCGAATGGTTCGGGGATATTGCCGGATCGGGCGACCCGATGGAGGTGCTGAAGGACATATGGGCCAATTATCGGGACGAAAGCTTCGTTTCGCAATTTCTGAGCCCACATCTGATCCGGCAATGGCGGCTGTTCAAGATCCTCGACAAGCAGGGCGAATCGGAACTGCGGGTCGACGCCATTCATGATGAGCGCGGCTATCGCCGGATTCGGCGCTCCTTGGCGCGGGAATATGAAATCGGGCGGCAGGAACCCGACATACAGGTGGTCGATGTCGACCTGGCCGGCGACCGCAAGCTGATCGTCGAGCATTCGGTGCTGGACGGCGTCCAACTGGAGGCCCGCGATGCCGCTATGGTCTTGCAAAATCTGGCGAATCTCTGGGGTTATGAAGTGCTGTTGAAGGAGGTTGATTCCGAAACGCGCAAGGAATTGAAAAGCCATAGCGCGCAGCCCAATGCGGCCTGGCTGCGCTGAACCGGTGCGCGCGGCGGACGGGAAAAGGGCTGCGGCAAGATTCCGTTTTCAATCGATGATGGGAAAGGTTAAGTTGTCCGCCGGTTTTTCGTGGGCGAAGTCGGATCTGTCGCTCTGAAGGCGGTGGAGAGGATGGGCCCTGCGACAGGCAGGAGTTCGATTCATGACGAATGCTCTTACGCCAGAAGAATGTCTAGACCGGGCAAGAATGCATGATCAACTGGCAGCGACCACCGCGGATGCTTCGGCGCGCATGATGCATCAGGCAATGGCTGCCGAGTTCCGCCGCCGCGCCGAAACGGCATCGAGCGGCATGCGACAGGCCGCTAGCAGGCCGATCATCGAACTGATGCCGAACGTCGCCTGACGGCTTCAGGGTCGTCGGACCGTCGTGCGCCTTCGTAAAAGATAGATGTCCATGATCCAGCCGTGTTCCTGGCGGAGCGCGGCGCGGCATGAGGCGATTTCGGCCCCTCTCATGGCCAGCGGACCCTGGGCGAGCCTTTCCTGGGGCAATCCCAGATAGGCGCCCCACCAGATGTCGAGACCCTCTGGCGGCAGGGTCTGGAAGGCGCAATGGCCATCCAGCATGACGATCAGGCTGTCGGCGCAGTCCGGCCAGCCGCGTTCGCTGAGGCGCCGGCCGGTGGTGATCAGCACGGGATCGGCAAGGTCGTTGAGGCAGATGCCGTGGGCGGCGGTCAGCGCCTGTACGCTGGTGATGCCGGGGATCACGCAGACCTTCGCGCCCGGCAGGCGCCCGGCGATACGCAGGCTGCTGTCATAAAGCGACGGATCGCCCCAGACCAGCAGGGCGAGCCTGCCGCCTTCGGGAAGGTGCCGGGCGACCTGCTCCATCCAGAGCGCGGCGATGGCATCGTGCCAGTCGAGGACGGCGCCGACATAATCGGTCCGGTCCGCTCGCCGGGGCATGTCGAATTCCACGATTTTCACTGCCTGCGTCAGCAGTTCGGCGCAAATGGCGCGGCGCAGGTCGATGAGGTCGGACTTGGCGTCGCCCTTGCGGGGCAGCAGGATGAGGTCGGCGTCGTTCATCGCCTTCACCGCGGCGCGGGTGAGGTGATCGGGATTGCCCGTGCCGATGCCGATAAGGTCGATGCTGATCATGAGGAGGCTTTCGAAGCGGGAGCGATGAGGTGGAAGAAACTGCCGGTGACACGGCCGCGATGCGATCCCGTCGACGGAACGGCCTGACCTTCCGCGTCGGTCACATGAGCGAGCGGGCTGTCCGGTTGCTCGACGATGGTGGAATAATGGAATTCATGGCCGTTCAGCATCGCTCCCGGAGGCATGCCGCCCATCGGCGCCAGCAAGCGCGCCTGTCGGTAGCCAAGATGAAGGCGCCGTTCCGCGAAGCTGGTGACAAGGCCGAGCAGGCCGGCCATGGCATGTGCCTGCCCGTCGGCATCGATCAGCGCCTGTCCCAGCACCATATAGCCGCCGCATTCGCCATGGATCGGGCGGTCCAGTGCGTGGCGGCGCAGGCCGGAAAGGAAATGGGCCGCCTGCGCGATCCGGCCCGCATGGAGTTCGGGATAGCCGCCGGGGAGCCAGGCCGCATCGGCATCGGCCGCCGGCGCTTCGTCGGCCAGGGGGGAGAAGGGCAGGATTTCGGCGCCTGCATCCCGCCAGCCGGACAGGAGATGTGCATAGGTGAAGGAGAAGGCTTCGTCCCGGGCGATGGCGATGCGCTGGCCGGGTGGCGGCAGGGTCGGCATTGAAGCGCGATCCTGCGCCGGGGCGGACCGGGCCGCGCGACGGACGGCGTTGAGGTCCACATGGGTCGCCACGATGTCCGCCATCCGGTCGATGATCCGGTCGAGATCGGCCTGTTCGGCCGCCTGGACCAGACCCAGATGACGCTCCGGCAGGTGGAGCGCGGCGGAGCGCGGAATGGCGCCCAGGACGGGGATGCCCGCCCCCTCCATCGCCGCGCGGATCAGCCGTTCGTGGCGCTGGCTGGCGACATGGTTGAGGACGACGCCGGCCATGGAGATATCGGAACGAAGGCCACGGAAACCGCTGGCGATGGCGGCGGCGGACTGGCTCTGGCCCGACACGTCCATGACGAGAAGGACAGGCCAGCTGAACAGCGCCGCGATGTCCGCGCTCGCGCCGGTCCCGGCTTCCCCGATGGCGGGGGCGCCGTCGAACAGGCCCATCACGCCTTCCGCGACGATCAGCTCTGCGTCGGCCCGGCCTGCAACGGTCGCCATCTGCGGTGCGGACATCGCCCAACTGTCGAGATTGAAGGACGGGCGGCGGCTGGCCGCCTGCTGGAAGGCAGGGTCGATATAGTCGGGGCCGGACTTGAACGGCTGTACCCTGATGCCCATCCGGGAAAAGGCCCGCAGCAGGCCCAGCGTGAGGGTCGTCTTGCCCGATCCTGAACGGGGCGCCGCGATCAGAAGGCCCGGCGTCATGGCTTGTCGATGAAGGCGGAGTCGGCGCTGGCCGGTCGGAAACGGCGGTCATAGCCGGGCGCGTAGAGGCTGCTTTCCGCGAAATCCTCACTGCCCAGCACCGGGCCGACAAGAATGATGGCGGTCCGTTCGGGCCCGTCCGCAGCAGCTTCCCCGATGGTGCCCAGCGTCGCCCGCACGATCCGCTGATCCGGCCAGCTTGCGCGCCACACCACGGCCGCGGGGCAATGGGCGCCATGATGCGGGATCAGGTCGCGCACCACCTGCGCCAGATTATGGATCGACAGATGGATGGCGAGCGTCGCGCCGGTCGCGCCGAATGCGGAGAGGCTTTCACCGGACGGCATGGCGCTGGCGCGTCCCGGCGTCCGGGTGAGGATCACCGACTGGCCGAGTTCGGGCAGCGTCAGTTCGGCGCCGATGGCGGCAGCGGCGGCGGCGAAGGAGGGGACGCCGGGCGTGATGCTGAAAGGAATGCCGATCGCTTTCAGCCGCCGAAGCTGCTCGCCCATGGCCGACCAGACGGACAGGTCGCCGGAATGAAGGCGCGCGACGTCATGCCCCGCTTGATGGGCATCGACGATGATGGCGACGATCTCGTCCAGGGTCAGCGGCGCCGTGTTGACGATCCGCGCGCCTGCCGGACAATGATCGAGCAGGGCGGCGGGCACCAGCGATCCGGCATAGAGACAGACCGGAGAACGCGCGATCAGGTCGCGCCCGCGCAGGGTGATGAGGTCGGGCGCGCCGGGACCGGCGCCGATGAAATGAACGGTCAAGAGGCAGGGCTTTCGGCTAGGGCGCAACTTGCGAGGCGGTCGGAAGAGAAGGCGCGGGGGGAAAGCAGGCGGCCCTTTAGCCCTGAGGCGGCGAGGGCCGTGGCTTCGGCGACGCTGCCGGTGCCATGGGCGGCCATGCTGGCGGGAGATCGGGTGGCCACGGGCTGTTCCGCCAGCCTTTCCACGCCGACGGCCATCAGGGGCAGGGCGAGCTTGTGCGCCAATGGCGCAAGCTGCCCGGCCTTGCCATCGAGGGTTGCCAGCGCGTCGACGGCGATCATGGCGCCCGTCGCCTGCTCCAGCGCCGATTCCAGCGAAGCGAGCGACGCGCTGTGGCGGAAGCCGAAGCCGGCGACGATCATAGCGTCACGCTCCACTGCACCAGCGGATAGGCGGAACGCCAGCTGCGACGGCTGCCCAGGGGCATCGCCTGCGCAAGCTCGATGCGAAGCAGGTCGCCGCCCTTGTCGGCATGCCATTTGGCAAGCAGCGCTTCGGATTCCAGCGTGACGGCATTGGCGACAAGGCGCGTGGGACCGCCGGGCAGGGCGAACAATGTCGCGAGCAGGGACTGGCTCAGCCCTCCGCCGATGAAGACGGCCTCAGGGCGGGTCCGGCCGGTCAGGATGTCGGGCGCTCTGCCCTCCATGACGGTCAGGCGGTCGACGCCCAGATGAAGGGCATTGGCGCGCGCCCGGGCGGCGCGGTCCGGATCGGCCTCGAAAGCGGCGGCCTGGGTGGAGGAATGGGCGAGCAGCCATTCTATGGCGATGGAGCCGGAACCTGCGCCTATGTCCCATAATGTCTCGCCGGGGCGGGGCGCCAGGGCGGACAGGGTCAGGGCGCGGGCCGGGCGCTTGGTGATCTGGCCGTCATGGTCGAACCAGTCGTCGGGGATGCCGCTGGAGCGGGGGAGCGTCCTGCCTTCGCCCGCCACGGACAGGCCGACCGCAACGGGATGCGCGATATCGGCAAGGTCCGGCGCCTCGGCCGTGCACTGGCGGATATGTTCGCGGGGGCCGCCCAACGCTTCCAGCACATGCAGGGTCGAACGGCCGAAGCCCTGTTCCGTCAGCCAGGCGGCAAGCTCGCCCGCCGCCTGCCCGTCGCGCAGCAGCAATATGGCGCGGCGGCCGGGCACGAGACCGGGGCGCAACCGCGTCAGCGGCGCGGCGTGGAGGCCATGGCATTCCACGTCCTGAAGCGCCCAGCCCAGCCGCGCGGCGGCAAGGGAGAATGTGGAGGGGGCAGGGTGCGCCGTCCATTCATCCGGCCGCAAATGCCGCGTGATGCTGCTCCCCGCGCCGAACCAGAAGGGATCGCCGGAGGCAAGCAGGACGGTTGGGTCTCCACGGCGGGCGAGCAGCATCGGAACGCCCGCCGCGAACGGGACTGGCCAGGGCAGGCTTTCGGCCCTAAGGGCTGGCAGCAGCGCAAGATGGCGCGGCGCTCCGGCGACGAGCGCGGCTTTCTCCAGCGCTTCGCGGGCGGCGGACGACAGGCCATTCGGGCCGTCTTCCCCGATGCCGACGATCGTCAGCCACGGACCGTCAGGAGTATCGGCCATGTCCAACATCCTCATTCTGGGCGGCACCACGGAAGCGAGCGCGCTTGCGGCTGCTCTTGCCGAGCGGGGCGTTCGCGCGGTGTTGAGCTATGCGGGGCGGACGGACAAACCACGGGCGCAGCCGGTGCCGGTGCGCGTCGGCGGCTTCGGGGGCATGGCCGGCCTCGCGCACTATTTGCGGGAGGAAGGCGTCACCCATCTGGTGGACGCCACTCATCCCTTCGCCGCTGTAATGAGCGGGAATGCCCTTGGCGCGGCGCGGGAGGCGGGGGTGGAGCACATCATGCTGACCCGGCCGCCCTGGACCGCAGCGGAGGGAGACCGCTGGACCCATGTGCCGGACATGGCCGGGGCGGTGGCGGCGCTGGAGGGAGCCAGGCGGAATGTGATGCTGGCCCTGGGGCGCATGCATGTGGACGCCTTCGCCGTGCAGCCTCAGCATCATTATCTGTTGCGCTTCGTCGATATGCCCGCCGTTGTGCCGGGGCTGCCCGATCATGCGCTGGTGATCGACCGCGGTCCCTTCACGGTGGAGGGCGACATGCAGTTGATGCGCGCCCATGGCATCGACTGCGTGGTGTCGAAAAATGCGGGCGGCGGCGGCGCGCGGGCGAAGCTGGTCGCCGCGCGGATGCTGGGACTGCCGGTCGTGATGATCGAGCGTCCGGCCTGTCCAGCGGCGCAGGTGACGCATGAGGTCGCCGGGGTGCTGCAATGGCTGGGTCATGCGGCGGAGCGCGGCGTATAGAGGATCGGCGGGCCGGAGCGTTCGATCAGCCGGGTGCGGCTGGAACCGACGATGACCATGGTGCGCATGTCGGCCATGTCCGCAGTGGCCCGGCTCAACGGCACCACGCTCAGCGTTTCCTCCGGCGTGGAGACGGCCCGGGCGAACAGGATGAACCGGTCCTCGCCGCATTCTTCGCGCAGGATCGCCAGCGCCCGCCCGAAACCCTCCGGCCGGGAACGGGAACGGGGATTGTAGAAGGCCATGGCGAAATCGGCCTGTGCGGCGAGGCGCAGGCGGCGCTCGATCAGCGGCCAGGGCTTGAGATTGTCGGACAGGTTGATGGCGCAGAAATCATGGCCGAGCGGCGCGCCCGCCCTTGCGGCGGCGGCGAGCATGGCGGTGATTCCAGGCAGGACGCGGATGTCGAGGTCGCGCCAGTCCTCCGGCCCTGCCTCCACGGCTTCGAACAGGGCGGATGCCATGGCGAAGACCCCCGGATCGCCCGAGGAAACCACCGCCACCCGCTTGCCCTGCGCGGCGAGGGCCAGGGCATGGGCGGCGCGGTCGAGTTCGACCCGATTGTCCGAGGCGTGGAGCGTCAGGCCCGGTCTTTGGGCCACCCGGGCGACATAGGGGATGTATCCGATGACGTCGCTCGCCTGCGCCAGCGCATCCGACACCTCCGGCGTGATGAGCGCGTCCGCTCCCGGACCAAGACCGGCTGCCACGACCCATCCGGTCATGGACGGCGACCCTGTCCGTGGACCAGCAGGATCGAAAAATAGGCGGTGACGTCGGTCGCTTCCGCCAGCGGGGTGATGCGCTGATCCGCCATGGTCGCATATTCGACCAGCCAGGCGCTGTCCTGCTTGCCCGCAGCTTCGACGGCGCGGCGAAGCCTGGGAAGGTTGCGGCCGATCTTCATGACGACCAGAGCATGGCTGTCGCGGATGCGGCGGGTCAGTTCCTTTTCGGACAGGGTGGCCATCAACACCGTCAGGACATCGTCGCCCCAACTGATCGGCGTGCCGCTGGCGGTCCAGGCGCCGGACATGCCGGTGATGCCGGGGACGATCTTCACCGGCGCCGCAAGGCGGCTGTGCAGGTGCATGAAGCTGCCGTAGAAGAAGGGATCGCCTTCGCAAAGGACGACCACATCCTCGCCGCGTGCCGAAAGCCCGTCCAGATGCGCCGTGCAATCGGCATAGAAGGTCGAGAGCAGATCATTGTAGCGTGGGTCGGACAGCGGGATTTCCGTCGTGACCGGATATTCCATCGGATATTCGACGGCATCGGCGCGCAACATGCCCTCCACGATGCTGCGGGCATGGCCCGACCTTCCCCTCTTGCGGAAATAGGCGATGTGCCGGGCATTGCGGATCAGCCGGTCGGCGCGGACGCTCATCAGGTCCTGCGCCCCCGGTCCCAGGCCGACGCCATGGATGGTCCCGCCGCTCATTCCGCCGGGCTCGCTATCGCATTCACCGCCGCGACCGTGATGGCGCTGCCGCCGGGGCGACCCTCCACGATACAGCAGGGGACGGGCCGGCTGCGCCAGAGCGCTTCCTTCGATTCCGCCGCGCCGACGAAGCCGACGGGGCAGCCGATGATCGCGGCCGGGCGGGGGCAGTCGGGGTCCTCCAGCATGTTGAGCAGATGGAAAAGCGCCGTCGGGGCATTGCCGATCGCGACCAGCGCGCCCTCCAGATGCGGGCGCCAGAGTTCGAGCGCCGCGGCCGAGCGGGTGTTGGACATTTGCGCCGCCAGGGCAGGCACCTGCGGATCGTTCAGGGTGCAGAGGATCGGATTGGCGGCGGGCAGGCGCTTCAAGGTTATGCCCTCCGACACCATGCGCGCGTCGCATAGGATCGGCGCGCCCGCCTGAAGCGCGGCGATGGCGTCCCGGGCGAAGGACGGCGAAAAGCGGATGTGGGAAGCAAGTCCGACCAGACCCGCCGCATGGATCATGCGGACGGCGATGCGTTCCTCCTCGGGCGAGAAGCGGGCAAGGTCGGCTTCGGCGCGAATGGTGCGGAAGGACTGCCGGTAGATGGCGGCTCCGTCGGTTTCGTAGCTGTGGGGCATCAGGGCCTTCCGAAAAGGGCGAGGATTTGTCGGGCGGTCAGGCCGGTCGTTTCCGGCGGCGATCCGGCGCGGGCGTTGCGGGACAGGTCGAAGCGGCCCTGCCGGCCGGTGAGGACCAGCCCTGCGGGCCTTTGGCGGGCGCAGCCCTTGGCGCAGCCGGACACATGCAGCGACCCTTCGACAAGGGGCGCGAGCCGGGTGGCGAGGCCGCGGGTCTCGACGCTTGCCTGCGGGCATGCGGGCGCGCCGGGGCAGGCGTCGACGCGGAGCAGGCCGTCAGGGGAGGCGTGCTCCGCCCTGTCTGCGCCGCCCTCCAGGATCAAACCGCGCCATGGGGTGAGGCGCAGGGCCGTGACATGCGGTTCCCCGGCCAGCGCGATAAGGCTGTCGGCGTCAAGCTGACCGAAGGGAATGCCGTGGAAAGGCCCCGATGCCTCCGCCAGCAATTGGGACAGCGGGCGGGACGGCGCGGGCGCGATGTCGGCAGCGGTCGGCAGCGGGGCTTCGTGCCGGGCCGCGCGGCCCGATGCGCCCCCGCCCGTGGCAAGGAACCAGCGGGCAAGCGCAATCAGGTCGCGCGCCGCCGTTTCGACGCTGGTGTGCGATCCCAGCGGACGCCCCTCCACCCGCAGCAGCAGCCTGCCCGCCTCGCTGCGCTCGAACCGGAAATCGGCGGGGACGGCGGCAAGACAGGGGGCTGGCCCGGCATCTATGGCGATCCCGATCTTGGAAGGAAGCTGGGGCAGCTCATCGATGTGGGCGATCAGGCTGAGCGCGACGCTTTCCGTGTCATCCCCGGGCGATGAATCGGGAGCGAGCAGGAAATTGCGGCGCGCTTCGCGGGCCGGATCGTGATCTGCAAGGCCCAGGGCGACAAGGTGCCGGAGCAGCGGGCCATGGCCTTGTTCCGTCACGCCGCGAAGCTGGAGCGCGGCCCGGTTGGTGAGGTCGACAAGGCCATTGCCGTGAAGACGTGCGGCTTCGGCAAGGCCGATGGCCTGGGGGACGGTCAGACGGCCCAGCGGTGGACGGACCCGCACCAGCAGCCCGTCGCCCGCCATCATCGGGCGCCATGCCGTCGGGCACCAGCCGCGAATGGCGGCGGACGATGCGCTTTGCGCGTCTGGCAACGGACCTTACCTCCCACGTCGCAACGACGGCCGGAGGGTTCACCCCCAACCGCATTTCGTCGCCCGTGCGGAGAACCGAGCCGTGACCATCCCCTGGACCATGGCTAGAGCGACCTTTGCGTTCGGCAGGTCTCCTGGCTTGCGGGTCGTCGCTTCGGCACGGGCCTTCCCGGATCGCTCCAGTGGCTGGCCGTTCCCCGGGGGGAACCGCACGTCCTTGCCTTGCTCGCCGCTCACAGTTGCAGGGACAGCCACGGATTAGGGAGTCTCCTCCCGCACCGCGTTCCCATTTAAGCCCCTTCGGGGCACCGACGCGATCGATGGAGCGGGCGGAACCCGCTCCAAAAACGCTCATAGGCCGGGCGGAAAGGAAAGGGAAGAGGCCTTCGGACGGGAATCGTCAGCGCGTGACAATGGTGGAATGCCAGTCTGTGCGATGTTCCCAGCCGCGCCTCTCCAGTTCCGGCGTCGCCTCCTCGCTCACCGGATAGCCCAGGCACAGCAGGCCGAGGCAGCGCCAGTTTTCCGGAATGGCGAGCAGGGCGTCTACGGTCGGGCGGTCGAGGATCGAAACCCAGCCCATGCCGATGCCGCGCGTGCGGGCAGCCAGCCAGAGGGTGTGGATCGCCATCACGCAGCTATAGCGGCGCGCCTCCGGCATGGTGATCGCGCCCAGCCTGTGGCCGGTTTCCGTGCCTTCGTCGCAATAGACCGCGAAAAGCACCGGCGCTTCGCGCAGGCCGTGCAATTTCAGGCTTCGGTACAGCCTGTCTTCCTCCCCCCGATAGATACTGCCCGCCTCGATCACCTGCGCGTCGACATGGGCGGCAAGATCCTCGCGCAAGGCGGGCGTTTCGATCCGGACGAAACGCCAGGGCTGCGAAAGCCCGACAGAGGGCGCGCTATGGGCGAGGGCAAGGAGCCGTTCGACCTCGCTCTCGTCCAGCGGATCGGTGAGGAAATGGCGCACGTCGCGGCGCAGGTGCACCAGTTCCTCGAAGGCGGCGATGTCGAAGGCGGTGTGTGTCAGAATTCGATTCCCGGCTGGGCCTTCACGCCGCTGCGGAAGGGATGTTTGACGAGGGTCATTTCAGTGACGAGATCGGCCGCCTCTATCAGCGCCTCGGGCGCGTTGCGGCCTGTGACGATGACATGCTTCATTTCGCCCCTGGCGGTCACGGCCTCCAGCACCTCTTCGACCGGAAGATAGTCGTAGCGCAGGACGATGTTGAGTTCATCGGCAAGGACCATGTCATAGGCCGGATCGGCGATCATGCGTTTCACCTCATCCCATGCTTCGCGTGCAAGGGCAATGTCCCGCGTCCGGTCCTGCGTGTTCCAGGTGAAGCCTTCGCCCATCGGCTTGAATTCGACATTGTCGGGGAATGCATCGAACACCCGTTTTTCTCCGGTGGTCATCGCGCCCTTCACGAACTGCACGACGCCCACCTTCCTGCCATGGCCGATGGCGCGGACCACCATGCCGAGCGCGGCGGTCGTCTTGCCCTTGCCCTTGCCGGTGTGGACGATCAGCAGGCCCTTTTCCTGCGTCTTGGTCGCCATGATCCTGTCATGGGCGGCCTGTTTCTTCTTCATCTTTTCGGCATGCTGTTCGGGCGTGCGTTCGATCATTGCGGGGCATCCTTGAGTTGGGAGAGAAGCATGGCGGCGCTGTTCGACCGGGGTTTCCAAAGGGCGCGGTCCAGCGCTTCGTGGAGGCGGGCGGCGGTCTCCCGCAGGGCGGCCGGATTGGCTTCCGCCATGAAGGCGCGAACCGCCTCATCCTCGATGAAGGCGGCGTGGACCGCGTCGAAATGATGGTCCTTCACCGCATGGGTGGTCGCGGCGAAGGCGAAGAGATAGTCGACGGAGGCCGCGATCTCGAACGCGCCCTTGTAGCCGTGGCGCATCATGCCCGCGATCCATTTGGGGTTGGCGACGCGGGCGCGGACGATGCGGCCGATCTCGTCCTCCAGCGTGCGGATGACGGGACGTTCGGGACGGCTGTGGTCGTTATGATAGCTGAGCGGCCTCCTGCCGGAGAGATGCTCGACCGCGGCGGCGATGCCGCCCTCGAACTGGTAGTAATCGTCGCTGTCGAGCAGGTCGTGCTCGCGATTGTCCTGATTCTGGATCAGCGCGTCGGCTTCGGTCAGGCGCTGCGCGAAGAGGCCGCGTTCGCTGTCGCCTTCCACCCCGCCGCCATAGGCATAGCTGCCCCAGTCGAGATAGACATTGGCAAGGTCCGACCGGTCGTGCCAGATCTTCTCGTCGATCATCGCCTGGAGGCCGGCGCCATAGGCGCCCGGTTTCGAACCGAAAACGCGGCTTCCCGCGCGGCGCCGCGCGGCCTTTTCCGGCGTGCCCTGCGCGATCAGCGCGGCGGTTTCGATGCGGTGGTGGGCGGCGGCTGGATTGTCCTCGTCCGGCTCGTCCAGCGCCATGACGGCGCGGGCGGCGCTGTCGATCAGGTCGATCTGTTCCGGGAAGGCGTCGCGGAAGAAGCCGGACACGCGGAAGGTGACGTCGACGCGGGGGCGGTTCAGTTCCGCGATCTTCATGACCTCGAAACCGATGACCCGGCCCGAAGCCCAGTCCCAGCGAGGCCGGACGCCCATCAGGGCCAGCGCCTGCGCTATGTCGTCGCCGCCGGTCCGCATATTGGCGGTGCCCCAGGCGGAAAGGGCGATGGCGCGGGGATAGTCGCCCTCGCGCTGGAGATAGTCCTGCACGATGAGATCGGCGGAGCGCTGCCCGAGATTCCATGCCGCCACCGTGGGCACGGCCCTGGTGTCGACCGAATAGAAATTGCGCCCGGTGGGGAGGACGTCGGGGCGACCCCTGGTGGGCGCTCCGGAAGGGCCCGGGGCGACGAAATCGCCGTTGAGGGCTTTGAGGAGTGCGGCTTTTTCGGCCTCTCCGCAGCCATCGACGCGCGGGGCGAGATCGGTTTCGATAGCCTTGAGAACCGCAGCGCTCCGTGGACCGGGAGCGCCTTTCCGGCAACTGCCGTCATCCCCGCACGCGCGGGAATGACGATGTTCCAACTCATCGAGCAGGCGGATGGCGTGAAGTTCCAGCCGTTCCACCGTGTCGCCCGTGCTGCGCCAAGGTACTCCTGTCAGGCTTTGCAGCGCTTCCGGCCGGGGTCCGGCCCAGGGCGCGCCCATCGTGCAGTCGAGCGGGTCGAAATCCAGCCCCAGATCATCCGCCAGCGCACGGAGCAGGGACTGCTGGCCGGCATCGTCCATACCCCTTGGGCAGCGGGCAAGGGAAATGAGCAGGTCGCGGCGAAGGGAACCCTCCGGGCTTTGCGTGAAGACGTGCAGCCCGTCGCGTATCTGCATTTCCTTGAGTTCGCACAGATAGTTGTCGATCGCTGCTAAAGCCTCGTCTCCGCTTCCCTGCGCGCCTGAATCCTTGTCCAGCCCTTGCGAGGCGGCGAGGGCCAGAATGTCCTTGCGCAGCGTTTCCAGCCGGCGTGGGTCCATGCCGGCGGCGAGATAATATTCGTCGACCAGAGCCTCCAGTTCCTTGAGCGGGCCATAGCTCTCGGCGCGGGTCAATGGCGGCGTCAGATGGTCGACGATGCAGGCGCCGATGCGACGCTTGGCCTGGGTGCCTTCGCCGGGATCGTTGACGATGAACGGATAGATTTGGGGGATCGGCCCGGCGCAGATTTCCGGAAAGCAGTTTTCGGACAGCGCGATCGCCTTGCCCGGCAGCCATTCGAGATTGCCGTGCTTGCCGACATGGACGACGGCATGGGCGCCGAAATCGCCGGCCAGCCAGATATGGAAGGCGAGATAGGCATGGGGCGGGGGCAGCGCCGGGTCGTGATAGCTGCTCTTGGGATCGACATGATAACCGCGCGACGGCTGCACGGCGACCGCGATCCGGCCGAAGCGGTGCACCGGCAGATGGAAGGCGCCATCGCGGAAAAAAGGATCGGTTTCGGGCGCGCCCCAACGGCGTTGGACCGCTTCGCGGACCCCTTGGGGCAGCGTGGCGAAGGCTGCGTCATAGGCCTGGAGCGAGAGGGTGATTTCACCCGGACGGTCCGGCGCGGCATTGGTGATGCCACCTGTCATGCGCTGCATCAGCGCGGCGCCGTCGGTGGGCGCATCATCCGTTCCGTAGCCTGCTTCCGCCAGGGCCTTCAGAATGGCGGCGGCACTGGCGGGCGTATCGAGGCCGACGCCATTGCCGATGCGGCCATCCCTGTTGGGATAGTTGGCGAGGATGAGCGCGACGCGACGTTCCTCCACTCGCGTTCTACGGAGTTTAGCCCAATTTGCAGTAAGTTGGGATACGAAGCTGACACGATCTTCCAGTATCTGGGGCACGACGATGCTGCATTCCGTGCGGGCATCGAACCGTGCCGCAGCCTTGAAGGCGACCGCGCGGGTGAAGAGGCGGCCGTCCACCTCCGGCAGCGCGACATGCATGGCGAGGTCGCGGGGGCCAAGCCCGCGGGCACTCGACTCCCAGGCGCTCTGTTCGGCGCTGGCGAAGATCGTCTGGAGGATCGCGCAATCCGCCTGTTCGAGGATAGAGGGCGTGCGCGGCTCGCCCGGCGCGCTGGCGGCAAAGGCGGTGGCGTTGAGGATGACGTCCGGCGGCGCCTCCGCCATCAGCCCTTGCAGGAAGTCCCGGGCGAAAGGTTCGCGCAAGGCGCGCGCATGGACGGGAAGGACGTTGAGGCCCGCCGTCTCCAATCCCGCGACCATGCGGTCCACGGCGTCCAGCGTGCCCGCGATCAGCAGCGCGCGGTAGAAGAGGAAGAGGGCCGTCGGCTGCCCTGCCTTCCATCCGCTCCTGACCTGATCCAGCGTGGGTCGATCCACGCCGGGCAAATAGAGGCCCGCGTCGGCCACCGGAACGGGCGCATCGGGAACGCCCGCATCGAAGCCGGCAAGGCGGGCGGCGTTGCGCAGGAAGGCGATGGCGTTGGCAATGCCGCCCTGCCGCAGATAGTCGCGCAGGAGATCGCAGCTCTCCGCCGCGACGGTCGATGCGGCGCGCAACGCGGGGTCATCCTCTCGCCCATCGGCGATCGCCGCAAAGGCTATGCCCTTTTTCCGGGCGATATTTGCAATCTCATCAATGCCATAGGGCCAATAGCTCTTGCCGCCCAGCAGGATGACGCAGACGAATTTGGCGTGGGCGACGACCTTTTCGACATACAGATCGACGGAATAGGGGTGCTTGAGCTGGAGGAGATTGGCCAGCCGGATTTCGGGCGCCGCCCTGCCCAGTTCCTGCCCCAGAACATGGGCTGCGCTCGCGAAACAGGCAAGTTCGCTGTCCGCCACGGTCAGCAGCACGATGTCGCCCGGCGACTGGCCGAGGTCGATGGCTTCGTCGCCGTTGGAGACGGTGCCGGGCGTGGCGGTCAGCAGATGCATCAGGCAGCGGCCATCTGCGCGCCGAGCGCGGCCTCTATGGCGGCGCGGTCCATGCCGCTCTGGCCGATCACCACCAGGCGGGAGCGGCGCGGTTCGTCGGCCTGCCAGTGCCGGTCATAATGATGCTGGATGCGGGGGCCGACGGCTTGCAGCACGAGGCGGGCGGGGCGCCCTTCTATGGCGAGGAAGCCCTTCACCCGCAGGATGTCATGCACGGCGATGCTCTCCGCCAGCGCCGCCAACAGCGGCTCCGGACCGGAAAGTTCGCCCAGATCGACGATGAAGCTCTCGAAATCGTCATGGTCGTGATCCTCCCCATCGTCATGGTGCGAGGGACGGGCATCGATCCCGTCCTCCGCCCCGGCGCCAAGGCCGAGCAATATGGCCGGATCGATCTCTCCCCTCGCCGTGCGGAGGATGCGGACGCCGGGGCGGATTTCCTGGGCCAGTTCCTGCTCCAGCACGGCCAGCCGGTCCATGGCGACCAGATCGGTCTTGTTGAGCAGGACAAGGTCGGCGCAGGCAAGCTGGTCCTCGAACAGTTCCTCGATGGGGCTGTCATGATCCAGCGTCGGGTCGGCCGCGCGGGCGGCGGCGAGCGCCGCCTCGTCATGGGCGAAGCGACCCTCCGCCAGCGCTTCGGCGTCGATCAGGGCGATCACTCCGTCGACCGTGGCGCGCGTGCGGATGTCGGGCCATTGGAAGGCCTTCACCAGCGGCTTGGGCAGGGCAAGGCCGCTGGTCTCGATGATGATGTGATCGGGCGGGGTGGGCCGGTCGAGCAGCTTTTGCATGGTCGGCAGGAAATCGTCGGCCACGGTGCAGCAGATGCAGCCATTGGCCAGTTCGATGATGTCCTCGTCCGGGCAGGCTTCGTCGCCGCAGCCCCGCACCAGCGCGCCGTCGACGCCCACGTCCCCGAATTCGTTGATGATGAGGGCGAGGTGGCGGCCGCCCGCATGTTCGATGAGGTGACGGATCAGCGTGGTCTTGCCGGCGCCGAGAAAGCCGGTGATGACGGTGGCGGGAACCTTTTTCATGCGGGATTTCCTTGCGGTTGGTGGCTGGGGATGGGAGCGACTTCGATCTCGTCGAAGCCTTTCCAGCGATAGATGGCCCAGCTCAGCAGCCAGCAGGCGGCGAACAGGCCGATGATGATGAAGCCGAGGCTGTTGAAATGCTCGCCAAGGTCGGCGGCAAGGGTCCATACGCCGCCGCTGAGGCCGAGCTTGTCGCCCAGCAGGGCCGCTGCCTCGATCCCGCCGATGAGCAGCGCGACCAGCGCCGACACCAGCGTGATGGTGATATTGTAGTAGAGCTTGCGGATCGGCTTCACGAACGCCCACTGGTAGGCGCCCATCATCAGGGCACCGTCCGCCGTGTCGATCAGCGCCATGCCCGCCGCGAAGAGCAGGGGAAAGATGAGGACGGTCGCAACCGAAAGGCCGCTGGCGGCCTGACCGGCGGACAGGCCCAGAATGGCGACTTCGGTTGCGGTATCGAAGCCCAGGCCGAAGAGGAAGCCGAGCGGAGCCATGTGCCAGCTTCGCGTCACCAGCCGGAAAAGCGGGCGGAAGAGGCGTGCGAGCAAACCCCGGTTGCCGAGCAATATGTCCATATCTTCATCGACATAGGCTCCACCCTTTCGAACATGGTTGAACGTCCTGAGAACTGATCGGAGGATGATCAGGTTCATCGCCGCGATGGCGAAGAGGAAGGTCGCCGACACCATTGTCGCGATGGTGCCGCCGATGGCTCCCGCCGCTTCCACCCGGCTCAGCGCATTGGCGGCGACAGCGATGGCGACGGCGGCGATCAGGACGATGCCGCTATGGCCGATGGCGAACCAGAAGCCGACGGTCAGGGGCCGCTGGCCGTCCTGCATCAGCTTGCGGGTCACATTGTCGATGGCGGCGATATGATCGGCGTCCACGGCATGGCGGAGGCCCAGGCTCCAGGCCAGCAACGCCGTGCCCAGCATGACCGGATCGCCCGCGAAGATCGTGAAGGCCGCGATCCACGCCGTCAGATTGGCGGCGATGAGCCCGGCGAACATGCCGGTCGCGCGGCGGCGAAGACGGCTGGCCGGCGCCCCGGGCGATTCCGGCTCATGGGTCGATATGCTCATAGGGTCGGTACCCCGTCGGCGTCTGCGAAACCGGACGGGAGCCGCCTTCATGCCGGACGAACGCTCTTGCGCCCGGCATGCGGACAGCAGCTCCCGCTGCGTAAGCGTCGCTCAGACGGAGGACCGTGCCGTGGCCATCCCCTGGACCAAGGCAAGAGCGACCAGACGCAGGCAGGTTTCCTGGCTCGCGGGTCATAGCTTGGCGCATGGCCTTCCCAGGCCTCGCATGATTTAGCGTCCGGCCCAGTGGCTGATCCTCCGGCGCTTCCGGGGGATCGCTATGCGTCTCGCTCGCCGCTTACAGTTGCAGGGACAGCCGCGGATTCATCACCGCATTCCCTATTAAGCCCCTTGGGAGGGCACCGGCGCGATCATGAAGGTCGGTCGAAACCACCCTTCGGCGGCCATGCATAGAGGCTGGAACGGGGAATGGGAAGAGGAGGCTTGAGCAGAAGATGTTTCCTCAATTAACTCCTACAAATGACGTTCTTCCAGCAGGGTCTTCAGAAAGGCCCGGCCGGTCGGTGACAGATCCTCATGATGGATCAGCCAGAGCGCGCTCATGACCGGCACGTCGAACGGGCGGTTGATCACATTGTCGACATGCAGCCGCGCCATCGACCCGGCAATCACCGTAGGGCCGAAGCCGGCCGCGACAAGGCCCAGCAGGGTCGCGAGGCTGCGGGCTTCATGCGAGATTTTCGGGACGAACCCTGCTTCCGCGCACAGGGCCTGGAAATGCTCCGTGAACCCCGTCCCATTGGGCGCGCCGTAGAGCACCAGCGGCTCGTCGGAAAGGTCTGCGATGCGCGGCGGGGCAGGGCGCAGCGCCAGCGGATGATCGGCGCGCAGGGCCAGCACCATCTCTTCCTTGAGCAGGCATCGGGACAGCATGCCTCCGGGCAGCGCCGGCGCCTCGAAATTACGCACGATGCCAAGGTCGAGCTGACGGCTCGCCACGCTCTCCACCTGCTCGTCGCGCCCTTGTTCGCGCAGGATCAGTTCGACATCGGGATAGGTCTGGCGGAAGCGGTAGAGTGCCCGCGCCACCGGAGGCACGAAGGGGCCGGAAGTGGTGAAGCCCAGCCCCAGCCGCCCGATCTCCGCCCTTTGGGCCATGCGCGCGATCTGTGCGGCGCGGTCCGCCTGGGCAAGGGTTCGGCGCGCTTCAGGCTCGAACAGCCGGCCGGCCTCCGTCAATCGCACCCTGCGGCTGGTGCGGTCGAACAGGCGGACGCCCAGTTCCTCCTCCAGAGCACGGATCTGCTGGCTGAGCGGCGGCTGCGATATGCCGAGGCGCAGGGCGGCGCGGCCGAAATGCATCTCCTCAGCGACGCACAGAAAATAGCGGAGATGGCGAAGGTCCATGGATCATGTCGCTCAACATATCGATCATGCCATATTATATATTAGACGCAGAATGTCCAAGGGCGCATGGGCGGCTTCGAATGTGGCGGCGTCTCCCGGCTGGCCGGCGGAGATGCGCGGGCTATGCCCCCTCATTGCCGCAGCACTCCGCCATGGCCGGGGATGCCGTCGCATTCTAGGATGTGTGGAAATTCGCCTCGCCCCGAACGAAGCCCCCACGCGTCCTGGAGCATTTCCGCGCTGGCCGCCTTTCTGGCGACGGTCGGAAATGCAGCAAACGATATGCGCATTTCCTGGCGCGCTTCGTCTCTGGTATCAGGCGGCGAAAATATCTGGAGAGGTTGTATCGTCATGTGCGGCGGGGATCATCCGGCGGCGCATCCGTGGAGTCGTGAATGATCGGTATCGTCAAGGTTGCCCTGCATCGTCCGCTCACCTTCATCGTGATGGCGATCCTGATCGCGATCGCGGGGGTGCTGGCGGCGGCGCGAACGCCGGTCGACATCTTTCCCAATATCCGCATTCCCGTGGTGGCGGTCGCCTGGCAATATGCGGGCCTGTCGCCGGAGGACATGGCCAACCGCATCGTCAATCCCTATGAGCGCGTGCTGACCACCACGGTCAACGACATCGAACATATCGAGAGCCAGTCGCTTCAGGGCATCGGCATCATCAAAATCTATTTCCAGCCGGGCGCCGACATCCGCACCGCGACCGCGCAGGTGACGTCGGTGTCGCAGACCGTGTTGCGCCAGATGCCGCCGGGGATCACGCCGCCGCTTGTCCTGAATTACAGCGCGTCGACCGTGCCGATCCTCCAGCTCGCCCTGTCGGGCAAGGGGCTGTCGGAACAGCAGCTGTTCGACATGGGGATGAACCAGGTCCGCCCGCCGCTGATCACGGTCCCCGGCCTTGCCATGCCTTTCCCCTCGGGCGGCAAGCAGCGGCAGGTGCAGATCGACCTCAATCCGCTGGCGCTTCAGTCCAAGGGGCTGTCGGCGCAGGATGTGGGTGCGGCGATCGCCGCGCAGAACCAGATCAATCCGGCCGGTTTCGTCAAGATCGGGGAAACCCAGTATAGCGTGAAGCTGAACAATGCGCCGTCCTCCATAGAGGCGCTGAACGACCTGCCCGTCAAGGTGGTCAACGGCGCGACCATCACGATGCGCGATGTCGCGCATGTCCGCGACGGCAGCGGGCCGCAGCAGAATATCGTGCATGTCGAGGGCAGCCGGTCCGTGCTGCTGACCATCCTCAAGAACGGCGCCACCTCCACCCTGGCGATCGTGGACGGCGTCAAGGAAAAGCTGCCCCAGATCGCGGCGGGCCTGCCGGACAGCCTGAAGATATTGCCCATCGGGGACCAGTCGCTGTTCGTGAAGGCGGCGGTGGAAGGCGTCATTCACGAAGGCGCCATCGCGGCGGCGCTGACGTCCCTGATGATCCTGCTGTTCCTGGGCTCCTGGCGCTCGACGGTGATCATCGCGCTGTCGATCCCGCTTGCGATCCTGGCGGCGGTTGCGGCGCTTGCAGCCTTCGGCCAGACGCTGAACGTCATGACGCTGGGCGGGCTGGCGCTGGCGGTCGGCATATTGGTCGACGACGCCACCGTGACCATAGAGAATATCAACTGGCATCTGGAGCAGGGCAAGGGCGTGATCGAGGCGATACTGGACGGCGCGGCGCAGATCGTGACGCCCGCCTTCGTGTCGCTGCTGTGCATCTGCATCGTGTTCGTGCCGATGTTCTTCCTGCCGGGGGTCGCCGGATTCCTGTTCGTGCCGATGGCGCTTTCCGTCGTGTTCGCGATGATCGCATCCTTCATCCTGTCGCGGACGCTGGTGCCGACCATGGCCATGTATCTGCTGCGGCCCCATGTCGAACAGGGCGACGCGCATGTGGCCGGGGCGCCTGCCTCGCGCAATCCGCTGGTACGCTTCCAGCGTGGGTTCGAACGGCGCTTCGAAAGGATAAGGCGCGGCTATGTCGGGCTGCTGCACCGGGCGCTGAATGCGCGCAAGCCCTTCCTGCTCGGCTTCATGGCCGTCGTTCTGCTGTCCTTCGGGCTGTTGCCGATGCTGGGCAGCAACTTCTTCCCCTCGGTCGATTCAGGGCAGATCGCGATGCATGTGCGCGTGCCGGTGGGCGCCCGGATCGAAGACAGCGCCGCCCGCTTCGACCGCATCGCGCGGGTAGTCCGCTCACTGATCCCGGCGGAGGAACTCGCCTCCATCACGGACAATATCGGCCTGCCGGTCAGCGGCATCAACGCCATCTACAATAATAGCGGCACCATCGGCCCGCAGGATGGCGACATGCTGATCGCGCTGACCAAAGATCATCGGCCGACGGACGAGATCGTCGCCACCCTGCGGCGGGAGCTGCCGCGCCGCTTCCCCGGCACCGGCTTCGCCTTCCTGCCGGCCGACATCACCAGCCAGATCCTGAACTTCGGCGCGCCCGCGCCCATCGACGTGCAGATCGCGGGCAAGAACGCCGCCGGCAATCGCGCCTATGCGCAGAAGCTGCTGGCGAAGATGGCCACCATTTCGGGACTGGCCGACGCCCGCATCCAGCAGCCGGCGCGCTCGCCGCAGCTCGATGTCGAGGTCGACCGCTCGCGCGTCGGGCAATATGGCCTGTCGGAGCGGGACGTGACGACCAGCCTGGCAAGCCAGCTTGCAGGCACGTCGCAGACCGCGCCCGTCTTCTTCGTGAACCCGGAAAACGGCGTGCAATATCCGGTCGTGGCGCAGGCGCCGGAATATCTGGTGGGCTCCATGAGCGACCTTAGCAATGTGCCGGTGTCGGGCAGCGCGGCAAGCGCCTCGGTTCAGCCGCTGGGCGGGCTGGCCACGATCAAGCGGTCCAACACCGTGCCCATCGTCAGTCACTATGACATTGCGCCCGTGCTGGACATCTTCGCGACGACGCAGGGGCGTGACCTGGGTGCGGTCGCCCGGGATGTGCAGCGGGCGATCCAGTCGCTGGAGAAGGAACTGCCCAAGGGGACGACCGTCACCATCCGCGGCCAATATGCGACGATGAACACGGCCTTTTCCGGGCTGGGATGGGGGCTGGCCGGGGCCATCGTGCTGATCTACCTGCTGATCGTCGTCAACTTCCAGAGCTGGGTCGATCCCTTCGTGATCATCACGGCCCTGCCGGCGGCGCTGGCGGGAATCGTTTGGATGCTGTTCACCACCGGTACGACGCTGTCCGTGCCCGCGCTGACGGGCGCGATCATGTGCATGGGCGTGGCGACCGCCAACTCCATCCTGGTCGTCAGCTTCGCGCGGGAGAAGCTTGCCGAACTGGGCGACGCCGGCAAGGCCGCGCTGGAGGCGGGGATGGTCCGGTTCCGCCCGGTGCTGATGACCGCCCTTGCGATGATCATCGGCATGGGGCCGATGGCGCTGGGGCTGGGCGACGGCGGCGAGCAGAATGCGCCGCTGGGCCGGGCGGTCATCGGCGGCCTGATCTGCGCGACGGTCGCCACCCTGTTCTTCGTTCCCACCATATTCGCCTTCGTCCATCGCAAGCATGGGCAAAAGGCGCCTTCCCTGGAAATGCAGCCGAGCCATGTCTGAGCACAACCCCATCGAAAATCCCGAGGCGCAAGGACCCGATAGCCGCACGTTGAAGCGGATAGGGATCGGCGCGGCGGTCGTCGCGGTCGCCATCGTCGGCATCGGCATGGCGTCGCGGATCAGCGCGACCAATGAACTGAGGCAGGTCGCTGCCGACGCATCCATTCCCACCGTCTCGGTGGTGACGCCGTCCGCCGGTGGCGAAGGCGACGCATTGGTGCTGCCGGGCAATGTCCAGGCCTATAACAGCGCGGCGATCTTTGCCCGGACCAATGGCTATGTGCGGCGGTGGCTGGCCGATATAGGCGATCATGTCGGGGCCGGGCAGCCGCTCGCCATATTGGACGCGCCGGAGGTGGACCAGCAGCTCGCACAGGCGCAGGCCGATTATCAGACCGCGCTCGCCAATGAACGGCTGGCCGCCACCACGTCGAAGCGCTGGGCCTCCATGCTCGCGCAGGACGCCGTCTCTCGGCAGGAGGCGGATGAGAAGGCCGGCGATCTTGCCGCGCGCAGGACCCTGTCCAATGCGGCGCTCGCCAATGTGAAGCGCTTGCAGGCCTTGCAGGGCTTCACCCGTCTGTCCGCGCCGTTCAGCGGTGTCGTGACGAGCCGGTCGGCGCAGATCGGCGCGCTGGTGGTGGCGGGCAATGCGGCGGCCCAGCCCTTGTTCACCGTGTCCGACACGCATCGCATGCGTATCTATGTGCGGGTGCCGCAAGGCTATTCGGCGGCCATCAGGCCGGGAATGGCGGCGACGCTGACCCTGCCGGAATATCCCGGGCGCAGCTTCGACGCGACCCTGACCAGCAGTTCGGGCGCCGTCGATGCCCAGTCGGGCGCGGTGCTGGTGCAATTGCAGGCGGACAATCGCGACGGGGCGCTGAAGCCGGGCGCCTATGCGCAGGTCCGCTTCAAGGTGCCGGCGGGATCGGGCAATGGCGCGACCCTGCCGGGCAGTGCGATCCTCTACGGCAATGACGGGCCGACCGTGGCGGTGGTGGGCCGGGACGACCGCGTGACCGTCAAGCCCGTCACGATCGCGCGGGACGAAGGCAATGTCGTGCTGCTGTCGGGTGGCGTCCTGCCGACCGACCGGGTCATCGACACGCCGCCCGATGCGATCCGCAGCGGCGACAAGGTGCATGTCCAGGCCGCCGCCAAGGGTGCTGCCCATGGGGGTTGATCGCCGGGCGGCGGCCCTGTTGCTGGCAGGGCTGGCGGGATGCTCGATGGCGCCAGCCTACCGGCCGCCTGCCACCGCAGTGCCGCAGGCGTTCAAGGAGGCTGAGGGTTGGACGGCGGCGACGCCGATGGACCAGGCGTCGCGCGGCAAATGGTGGGAGGCCTTTGGCGATCCCGTGCTGAACGATCTGGAGGCGCGGGCGGAGCAGGCCAGTCCGACGCTGGCGGCCGCCCTTGCGCGCTATGACCAGGCGCGGGCGGTGGCGCGGATCGAGAGGGCGGACCTGTTCCCGCAGGTGAATGCAGGGGGCGATGCCAGCCGTCAGAGGCTGTCCGGAAGGCGTTTCGGCGGCAATGGAACGGCGCCGACCTATGATGATTTTTCCGTGGGGGCCACGCTGGACTATGAACTCGACCTCTGGGGCCGCATCCGCAACGGCGTGAGGGCGGCGCGGGCGGATGCGCAGGCCAGCGAGGCCGATCTGGCCTCCGCGCGGCTCAGCCTTCAGGCGGCGGTGGCGGACGCCTATGCGCGGTTGCGCGGGCTGGACGCAGAGGCGGAATTGCTGCGCCAGACGGTGGAGGCATTCGGCAGGGCCTATCGACTGACGGCCACGCGGCATGATGGCGGCATCGCCTCCGGGATCGACGTCAATCGCGCCAAGACCGTGCTGGATAATGCGCAGGCGCAGATTTCCGCCGTCGCCAACGAGCGAGCGGCGACCGAGCATGAGATCGCTGCGCTGGTCGGGGCGGTGGCGTCCGACTTCTCCGTCCCGGTCCGGGTGCAGCCTCTCGGCGCGCCTTCATTGCCGGCGGGCGCGCCTTCGGAGCTGTTGCAGCGGCGGCCGGATATTGCGGCGGCGGAGCGGCGGATGTTTGCGGCCAATGCGCGGATCGGCGTGGCGAGGGCGGCCTTTTTCCCGACGCTGACCCTGGGGCTGTCCGGCGGGTATCAAACGACGCATGGCGAGTTGTTCAGCAAGCCCAGCAGTTTCTGGGGGTTGGGACCGGCTTCGGCGGTGCTGGCGCTGTTCGACGGCGGTCGGCGGAGGGCTGAGGTGAAGATGTCCCGCGCGGAATATGAAGAGGTGAGCGCGGGCTATCGGGAGACGGTGCTGGGGGCGTTCCGGCAGGTAGAGGATGCGATCGCCGCGAACCGGCATCTGGCCGATCAGGCGGTGAACCAGCGCAGCGCGGCCGCGGCGGCAGGGCGGACGAGTGAACTGGCGCTGACCCGCTATCGGGATGGGGCGTCGGACTATCTGGAGGTGGTGACGGCGCAGACGGACGCGCTGGAGGCGCAACGCGCGCTGCTGTCGGTGGAGACGCAGCGGATGCGGGCGAGCGTTGCGTTGGTCAAGGCATTGGGCGGCGCGGTCTGAAATCCCGGAAACGCTGGATGCTCCTGCCTGCGCAGGAGCATGGTCCTTATCAAATCCGGCGCAAATTCAATGCACCTCCGCCTTCATCCGCTCGACCAGCTTTTCGATCTCCCAGGGTTCCAGCACCCAGGTCCGCGTCTTGCGGCCTTCGCGATGGACGGGCTGGGTCAGCAGGATGCGCGCCTGTTCCTTCGCATGGGGTTTGAAGATCGCGAAATGCTGGGCGCAATCGCGGATCGTGCCGATGATCGGCGCCTTGCCGTCCAGGTCGATCATGGTGGCGGGCTGGTCCCAGGGCATGTTGAGCATGACGTCTTTTCCGTTCTTGGATAATCAGGGCCGCGGCTCGCGGACGATGCAGCGAAAGCCGATATGGCTGGTGGAACTGTCCACCGCCTGAGGGTGTCGGGCGGCGGGGCGATAGCGCTGGCAATAGCTGGGCGCGCAGAGATGGGAACCGCCCTTCAGCACTTTTCGCGGGATCGGCACATGCGGATTGGCGGGGTCCAGGCTTTCCCGCTTCGTGCCGCCGCGCGGGTTCGCCGGAACGCAACAACTTCCCTTCGCCTTGCGCTCGACCCTGGGTGGGGCATACCAGTCGGCGGTCCATTCCCAGACATTGCCGATCATGTCGTAGAGCCCATAGCCATTGGGCGCATAGGTCCGGACCGGGGAGGTCCGTTCATAGCCGTCCTCCAGCAGATTGCTGTAGGGGAACATGCCCTGCCAGTAATTGGCCAGCATCGCTCCGCCCGGTGCAAGCTCGTCGCCCCAGCCATAGTCCGCGCCGTCCAGTCCGCCGCGCGCCGCGAATTCCCATTCCGCCTCGGTCGGCAGCGCCTTGCCGGCCCAGCGGGCATAGGCCTCCGCATCCTGGAAGACGATGTGAACGACCGGATGATCCCAAAGCTCGTCCAGATTGCTGTCAGGGCCATGGGGGTGACGCCAGTCGGTGCCGAAGCTGAACTGCCACCATTGGCTGAAGTCGCCAAGGTCCACCGGCGTCGCCGTGCGCTGGAACAGCAGCGATCCGGCGCGCGCCATTTCAGGCGTCATGCCGGGATAATCCTTGGGGTCCGGCGCGGTCTCCGCAACGGTGCGATAGCCGGTGGCTTCCACAAACTGCGCGAACTGCCGGTTGGTGACGGGCGTCTCGTCGATCCAGAAGCCGTCCACGCGGACCTGCCGGACCGGCGCTTCCTCCGGATAGAAACGGTCCGAGCCCATGGCGAAGGCGCCGCCCTCGATAAAGCGCATTCCCTGCGCAACGACAGTCCCGGTCTCGATCACCCGGCGACCATAGCGGCGGATCGGCCGGCTGTATCGCCCAAAAAAGGACGCCGGAAGCGGCTTTGCTTCCGGCGTCCCGGGCGGAGGCGGTTCTAGAAGTCCTTGCGGACAGTCACGCCGATCTTGCGCGGGGTGCCGATATTATAGCCCAGCCGTCCCCGGCCGCCGCGCTCGCGGTCCAGCGAGTAAAGCGCATTCTCGTCGAACAGATTGTTGACGTAGAGCGTGACCGACAGGCCGCTGTTCCAGCTAATGCCGGTCGACAGGTTGACCAGATTATAGGCGCCGAGCCTGTAGGAGCCGAAGTCGAAGGCGCCGGTGCCATAGGCGCCCGTGGCCGGATCATAATAGATGGAATTGGGGAAGCTGCCCGCGCCCGGTTCCTGATCGGCAAGCTGGGTATAGCGGTCGCCCACATGCTGGAAGCTGGCGGTGAAGGACCAGTCGGTTTCCGGCGCGACTTCCGCCGTATAGGTTGCCGCCGCCGCCATCTGGAACTTCGGCACGGTGGGCAGGCGGTTGCCCTTGCGGATGCCGGCGATGATCGCGCCGCCCGCGTCGGTGACGTTGCTGTCGATTTCCGAGTCGATGTAGCTGCCGCTCAGCGACAGGTCGAGATTGGGGGAGACGCGGGCGCTCAGTTCCGCTTCCAGGCCTGCCGTATGCGCCTTCGGCACGTTGAAGAGGATGCGCGAGGAGCAGCTTCCCGCATCCGCCGTGACCTGAAGGTTCTTGATGTCGTTGTAGAACACCGCCGCGTTGAAGGTGACGCCGCCGCCCGACGCCTTCACCCCGGCTTCATAGTTCCACAGTGTTTCGTCGTCGAAGGTCGGCCGGTTGCCATAGGTGGCCGCATCCGGCCCGGTCGCGCCGCCATCGCAAAGTGGCAGGTTCAGCGGATCGTTGACGCCGCCGAGGCGAAAGCCCTTGGACGCCTGGACGTTGAAGGTCAGGTCGCGATTGGCCTCATAACTGGCGATGAAGCGGGGGGAGAAGCCGGTGGAACCGGTCTTGTCGCCCACGCGGTTATCGCCATTGGGGAAGACGCCGCCGGTCTTGAAATCGCGCTTTTCGCTAAAGTCATAATAGCGCCCGCCCGCGGTCAGCTTGAACTGGCCCAGCTTGTAGCTCGCCTCGCCGAAGGCAGCATATTGTTTGATGATGTAGGGTATATCGGCATTATAGGGCGAGTTGAGCGGGAAGCCATTGGCTGCCCCTGCCGAAGTCCCTGCACCGAGCGCCGCGTCGATGAACGCGTCGTAGCCGGGGGTCGGGAGCCGCTGGGCATAGTCGCGGTCTACATGGCTGTAAAACCCGCCAATCACCCATTGGAACGGGCCCGCCCCGGTCGAGGCGAGGCGCAGTTCCTGCGTCCATTGTTCAAGCTTGGTCGTGTCGCGCAGGTTTGAGGGCAGATTGGCGATGGCGGGATCGGCGCCGAATCTGTCAACGAAGGGCGTGATGGACACCGATCCGGTCAGCGCCGACGCATCGCGGCTGACGAGGATGTCGCGATGGATATAGGTGGTGATAGAGGTCAGCGCGATGTCCGATCCCATATCGATGTTCGCCGTCAGGTCCGCCAGCGTGGTCTTGTCGCGGAACTCCTCGCGCAGCTTCAGATATTGGGTGCGCTCGGGCAGGATGTCGAGCGGACTGATCAGCTCGTTATAATAGAGATGATAGCTGTCCTCCCGGTTGAAGCCGCTGGTCTTGATGTCCTGATATATGATGCGCGGCGTCAGCTTGATGCCCGGCGCGGGTTCCCAGAGCAGGCTGAGGCGCCCGCCATAACGGCGCCCGTCATTGACGTTCTTGCCCGCGGCCGGGCCGATGGCGTCGATGAAGCCCGCATAATGTTCCGCATAGCCAACCGCGCGGATCGCCGCCGTCTCCCCCAGGGGCAGATTGATCGCGCCCTTGCCCGAATAGCCGACATCGCCGCCCTTCAGGACATTGACGCCGCCCTCCACCGTCCCTTCGGTCTGGCCGAGTTTCGGCTGCTTGGTGATGTAGCGGACGGTGCCGCCCTCCGAGCCCGATCCGAACAGCGTGCCCTGCGGTCCGCGCAGCGTTTCCACGCGATCGAGGTCGAACAGGTCGAAATCAGGCGTGAACAGCGACATGGAGATCACGGATTCGTCCAGATAGACGCCGACCTGTTCCTTGACGCCCGGCTGGTCGCGGACCACCTGGCCCGCCGATACGCCGCGCACCGACACCTGGCTCTGGCCGGGCCCGAGATTCTGGACGGTCAACCCCGCGACGCTCCGCGACACATCCTCGATCGAGGTAGCGCCCATGCGCTGCATGGCTTCGGCGGTCTGCGCGTTGATGGAAAAGGGAACATTCTGGATCGATTCATTGCGTTTGGTCGCAGTGACGATGATCTCATTGCCTGACCAGTCGGACGAACTGTCGGTCGCTTGCGCAAGCGCAGCAGTAGAAAGGCCTGACAGTGCCAGAACAAGGCATGATGCGGACAAACGCAATACGGATTCATGGCGGGGAAATCTTGTCATATCATCCTCCCTGTAGTGAACATGCAATTATGGTTATTGTGGACGCCGGCCGTTCAACTTCGATCATCCATGAATATTGGGTTGAGACAATCTAGATCAGGCCTTTCCCATGATGCAATGAAAATTGCGCTGGAAAGATTGATTCTTGCTCAACTGTCACATCCCTGCCACACTCCTTCGAACGAGGCGGCGAACAGGGCCTTGCCCGGTGCCTTTCGCCTTGCGGCGCACCATCGGGCGGCGTTATGACGGCCCGATCATGCTAAGGGGGGCCTTGCATGGACATATCCGGCGGGGTTTGGGGGACAAGCCTTTGAGCGCTTTGGGGAAGTTGGTTCGCGGGCCTGCCATGTGGGCCGCCTTGAGTCTGTCTGTGGCGGCACATGCCCAGGCAGCGGGCGACCGTCCGCTGTTGAGGGACAGCTTCCGCATCGGCAGCGAGGGCGGCGCGCTGTGCCAGGCGCAGAGCGCCACCGGCGATCCCGCGGCGCGAACCATGTTCGATCGCGTATGGACGCTGGTGTGCCGGGATGCTGCGCGCCCGGTGGGACAGATATATGCGCTGCGGCGGGGTGCGGGCGATGGGGACGCAAGCTTGCTGGACCGGCTGGCGTCGTCGCGCAAGATGGCGGTCGAGTGCAATGCGCCCGGCGGCGTCAGCCTGCCCGGCATGGGGGGGGCGCTCATGCGCAACTGCACGGGCGCGGTCGGCACCTATCGCATATTGACTGTCGAGCGCGGCAAGACAGTCTATGTCGCCCAGGGTTATGCGGCCTATGCAAGCGCCCTGGACCTGGGGCTGCGCTCCGTCATGGCAGGGCGGATCGTGCCCGGCAAGGTCGACATTGCGACGGTGGGAACGAACGATGCGGGTTACGCCCGCTTGCAGGCCGCGACGCTGGACCCGCAGACCGTGCTGGCCGAGGGCTACCGGCGCAATGCCTCGGGCAATTATGCCGAAGCGGCGGAGTTTTTCGACAGCCTGACCGACCGGCTGGCGCGCGATCCCGATGCGGCGAAGCTGACGCCGGCGGAGCGGGCGAACCGGGCGCATGAATATCTGGTCAATCGCGGCCTGCAATTGTCCAATCTGGGGCTGTTCGATCAGGCCGACGCGGCCTTCGCGGAAGCCCGCGGGATCACGACCGCCGATGCGGTGCAAGTCCGCCTGCGCCGCAATTTCGAGGCCATGCACCATATTAACCGGCAGGATACGGCCGGCGCGTTGGCGATACTGGACCGTCCCCTGGCTGGCAGCGTTGCGACCGTGGCGGCAGACGGAGACGGCGGGGTTTCCGTGCCGGCCGAGGTAGCCGCCGAAATGAGCAGCGGGGCGACGCAGGCCCGCGCGCTGGGCGTGCGGCAGGACAATAGGCTGACCCCGGTCGAGCGGGCGGCGATCATCGACGCGCAGGCGCAGCAGTTGCGCGGCACGATCCTGCGCCTGTCGGGCCAGCCGGGACCGGCTCGGGACGTGCTGTCGAAGGCGATGGAGCGCGCGGTTGCGATCCGCGACGGGCGGGTCACGTCGATCACGCGCCTGCGCGCCCAGCTTCTGGGCGAGATCGCACTGACCTACGAAGCGCAGGGGGATTATGGGCAGGCTGAGCGTCAGCTGAATCAGGCGCTGACCCTGCTGGGCGCGCAATATCCCGAAACGGTGGCGCTGAACGGCGCAAGGGCGCGGCTGGGGGCGTTCCTCATCCGGCGTGGCCGCAATGAGGATGCGCTGACAATCTATCGCGGCATCGTCGCCTCCACCATGGAGAATCGCGCCACGCTGACCGGCATGGCGAACCAGCTGCAGCCTTATTTCAACCTGTTGACGCGGGAAATTCCCACGCGACCGGAACTGACCGCCGATCTGTTCGCGGCGTCGCAGATGCTGCTGCGGCCCGGCGCTGCCGATACGCTGGAGCAATTGAGCCGCGAGCTGTCCGCCGGGGATGGAGAGGCGGCGCGGCTGTTCCGGCAGTCGGTCTCCCTCTCGCGCGACATAGAGCGCGGACGGATCGCGCTTGCGCAATTGCGGCAGGCGGCGGAGCGGCAGGAGGCGCTGCTGCCCGACATGGCGCGGGCGCAGGCCGACATCGACCAACTCGCGGCCGATCAGGCCAATACGCTGTCCGCGCTGGCGGCTTATCCCCAATATCGCGCCCTCAGCCCGCAGGGGCTGACGCTGGCCGAAATGCAGGCGACGCTGAAGCCTGGGGAGGGCTATTACAAGCTGGCGCAACTGGGCGACGCGCTCTACGCACTGTGGATCGACGGCGCGGGGGCAACCGGATACCGGCTCACGGCAAGCGCGACGGACGTGGCTCGCAAGGTGGCGGCGCTGCGCGAGACGATCTCCATCGACGTGAACGGCGCACAGACCACCTATGCGCTGGACCTGCCGGTGGCGCGCAGCCTCTATCTCGACCTGTTCGGGCCGGTGGAGCAGCGGCTGGCGGCGGCGCGGCACCTGATCTTCGAACCGGACGGAGCGATGCTGCAACTGCCGGTCAATCTGCTGGTCGCGGGGCAGGCGGGGGTCGATGCCTATGAAGCGCGGGTGGCCCAGGGGGGCGACGAGTTCGACTTTCGCGGCGTCGACTGGCTGGGGCGCGACCATGCGGTGAGCACGGCCCTGTCGGCCCGCGCCTTTCGCGATGCGCGGGCGGCTGCGCCCTCCGGCGCGGCGCGGAACTATATCGGCTTTGGCGACAATGCGCCGCTGGCAGGGCCGGTGCTGGCCGCCTCCAGCCGCGGGAGCCTGTCCAACGGGACGGGCGACGATTGCGGTTGGTCGCCACAGCAGTGGAACCGGCCGATTCCGGCCACCGAGCTGCGGGAAGCGGCGCAGGCCATTGGCGGGCAGGGCAGCGAACTGATCACCGGCGCGGCCTTCACTGACGAAGCGGTGATGGCGCGCGACGATCTCGACCGCTTTCGCATCCTGCACTTCGCGACCCATGGGCTGGTGACGCCGCCCCATCCGGGATGCCCGGCCCGGCCCGCCCTGCTCACCAGTTTCGCGCCGGACGGCAAATCGGACGGGCTGTTGCAGTTCAGCGAAATTTTCGACCTGCGGCTGAATGCCGATCTGGTCGTCCTGTCCGCTTGCGACACGGCGGGCGCGGCGGGGGTGGAAACGACGCGGGCGGCCGGACTTTCCGGCGGCGGCGGGGCGCTGGACGGGCTGGTGCGCGCCTTCATCGGCGCGGGGAGCCGCGCCGTCATCGCCAGCCACTGGCCGGCGCCAGAGGATTATCGCGCGACCGAAAGGCTGATGGGCGGCCTGTTCGCGGCCGGGGCGGACCAGCCTGTGGCCGACGCGCTGCGGGCGGCGCAGATCAGGCTGATGGACGATCCGGAGACGTCGCATCCTTTCTACTGGTCCGGCTTTGCCATCATCGGTGACGGCGCGCGTCCGCTGATCGCGCGCCGCTGATCGCCATGCCGACGCGGGGCCTGCTGCGCCGCGGTGCGCGACTGGTGCGGGACACGGGCCGCTGGCGGTTGGTGGCGACCGGCGCGCTGCTGCTGCTGGCGCTGTTCCTGGCCGGTTGGGACTGGAACAGGCCGCTCGGCAGCGGCGCGGCGCGGGAAATACCGACCGCCGACGCGGAAAGGGGCCTTTACGACTGGCGAGCCGCCACCTTCGCACCGCGGGTCGCGCAGGACCAGCGCATCCTGATGGTGGTCTATGACGACCAGACGCTGATCGCCACGCGCAAGCGGTCGCCGCTGGACCGGGGTCTGCTGGCGCGGGCGCTCCGCAACATGGATGCCATGGGGGCCAAATCGATCGGCATCGACATCCTGTTCGACCAGCCGCAGGACGAGGATGGCGAACTGCTTTCCGTCCTGCGGTCTATGCACACGCCTGTCTGGCTGGGCTACGCCAATCTGGGCGACAATCAGGAACAGATCATCTTCGAGCAACAGCAATTTCTGGATCGCTTCGTGCGGGCGGCGCGGACGGCGAAAGTCCGCCCGGCCAGCATCCGGCTGGAGACCGATGCCGACAATGTGGCGCGAAGCTGGCCCGTTCCCACGCCGGGCCAACCGCCCCTGCTGACGCTGGCGATGCAGCCCTCGCCATCCTTTCGCGACTATCGCGGCGCGATCCGATTCCGTTTGCCGGTCAGGCAGGCGGACGGATCGGAGGAGCCGGTGATCCCCAGCCTCCAGATCGACACCCTGGCCGATCCCGCCATGGCCCCGGCGCTCGCCGCCATGGTGCGTGGACGGCATGTGCTGATCGGCGGCGACATCGTCGACATCGACCAGTTCGAGACGCCATTGTCGGGGCGGCAAGCCCGGTCGACCATGATCGGGCTGGAAGTGCATGCGACGATGTTGGCGCAATTGCTGGATGGCGCGCGCTTGGTCGCGGTGCCGGAGGGGTGGCGCTGGGCGGCCGCGCTGCTGGTGATCTGTGCGGCGGGGCTCACCAGCCTGGCGGAATTGCGCTGGTTCGCGCTGGTTCCCGCGCTGGGGGTGCAGGCGGGAGCGATTGCGGGTGTGCCGCTCTGGTTGCAGGCGCGGGGGTGGGACACCAAGGGACTGCCGGCCGTCGGCTGGGTGCTGGGATGGGTGCTGGCCTTCACCGCCATCGGAGTGGCGGCGCGGGCCGTCACCTCGCAACAGCGGCGCTTCGCCCAGGCTGCGCTCGGCAAATATCTGCCCCGCGACATCGCCGCGCAGATATTGGCGGAGCCGGAGAAGCTGGCGCTGCATGGTGAAAAGCGGCAGATTTTCACCCTGTTCACCGATCTGGAGGGCTTCACCAAGCTTAGCCACGCCATCGCGCCGGAAATGGTCGCCCAATTGCTGAACCGCTATCTCGACATGCTGAGCGACGTGGTGCTGGCCCATGGCGGGACCATAGACAAATTCGTCGGCGACGCGGTGGTGGCCTTTTGGGGCGCGCCCATCGCGCGGCCCGACGACGGGCGCAACGCCGCGCTCGCCGCCTATGCGATGTGGCAGGCGGGGGAGGCTTTTCGCCGCGATCTGCCGCCGGGCGTGCCGCCGATCGGGCGAACCCGCGTCGGGCTGCACCATGGCGAAGCGATCGTCGGCAATTTCGGGGGTGAGGGGCGCATCCAATATACTGCGCTGGGCGACAGCATGAACACGGCGTCCCGGCTGGAAGCGGCGAACAAGGCGCTGGAAACCACTGTGCTGGTAAGCCGGGACGCGATGCTGCTGTCGGGGCTGGACTGGTGGCGGCCGATGGGACGGGTGCGGCTGCGCGGACGCTCGACCCCCGTCGACCTGTTCGAGCCCGCGCCTGAATTTCCGGTGGAGGACCGGGCGGCGTTGGCCGAGATACTGGCGGCGTTGGACGGCGAGGATGCCGTAGCGCAAAGCGCCGCGCGAGAACGTCTCAAGGCGATGGTTAACCATCATCCGGATGATGCGGCCATCGCCAATCTGCTATATCGTTATGAATATGTCGGGGAAGGAGGAAGCTATGGTCTGGGGTAAGCTTGCCGTACAATGCGCATTGGCCGGATGTGTCGCCGCCGGGCTGGGTGCGCAGGCCGCGGCGGAGACCATGGTGGTCCGCGCTACCGGTCCATCGGCCGCGACCTACAGGCCGGGAAGCAAGCTGGCCGATGGCGGGTCGCTGGTGCTGAAGGCGGGCGATGTGGTGACGCTGCTGGACGCAAGGGGCACGCGGACGCTGCGCGGGCCGGGAAGCTTCCATGCGGCCGCCGCCGCCAGCGCAGCGCCGGCCAATGGCGTGATGCTCTCCGCCCTGCTGGATACGAAGCGGGTGCGGCGGGCGCGAACCGGGGCGGTGCGCGGCGGCCTCGGTGAAGCGCCGGCCACGCCGCCCCGTCGGCCCAATCTCTGGATGGTGGACATCGCGCAGTCCGGAACGCTCTGCATCGCCGATCCCGCCGCCGTGCGCCTGTGGCGCGTGGATGCGGCAAGGCCCGCGACCGTGCGCATCAGCGGCGAGGGCGTGCAGGCGACGGCGAGTTTCGGGGCGGGCGAATCGGTCGCCCCCTGGCCGGTCGCCGCGCCGGTGCGGGACGGCGCGGCCTATCGCCTGATCGACGGTTCCCGCGCCGCCGATGTCCGCTTCGCACTGCTCGATCCTGCATCTTCGGGGCTGGACGGCATGGCATCGGGCCTGATCGCGCATCAATGCACGGCGCAGCTCGACCTGCTGGTGGAGACGGCGGCGCTGTCGGACGGCGCTGCGCGGAATTGATTGTCGCGGGGCGCGGCCGCTGTTAACCGGCGGCTGGAGCGCAGTCCGGTCCGGTGGCATCGGTTCGGCTGCTCCAGATTAGCTTCGCAGCGTTTTCCGGGTCGGCAGGTTTCGCCTGCCTGGGAAACGCGCTGGTCGCGGGAAAGGGGTGACGGGCAAAAAGCCTGCGCCTGAAAACAGGGGTGGGGCAGCCATGAGGGAAAGGGCTGCCTTTGACGCTTTGGGGACGTCTATGGGGAAGAAGGGGCACATGCGGGCTTCCGCTTTGGGAGGTTCGGCGGCCATGGCGCTGGCGATGCTGCTGCCCGTGGCGGCGACGGCGCAGGTCGCGCCGCGCGCACCGACGCGCGAGGAATTGACGCGCGGGCAACTGACAGGGGAGGCGTCCGCGCAGGGCAGCCGCCTGACGGTCGTGGGCGGCGTCGAGCGCGCACCCTGTCCGCTCGCCGATCCGCGCTACGCCGGCGTGGCGGTCGATTTTACCGATGTGCGTTTCGAAGGGCTGCGTGTCGTCGATCCGGCGGCGCTGGAGGATAGCTGGCGCGAATATGCGGGGCGCGAGGTGCCCATCGCCACCCTTTGCGAAGTGCGCGACCGGGCCGCGACCATGCTGCGGCAAATGGGCTATCTGGCGGCGGTGCAGGTTCCGCCCCAGCGTATCGAGAAGGGCGGCACGGTCCGCTTCGACATCTTCATGGCGCGGCTGGTGGCGATCGAGGTGCGGGGCGACGCCGGCAATGGCGAAAGGCTGATCGCCGCGCATATGGAGGCGCTGAAGGGCCAGCCGGTGTTCAACGTGCGCGATGCGGAACGGCATCTGCTGCTGGCGCGCGACCTGCCGGGCTATGACGTGCGGCTGGCGCTGCGCCCGGCGGGAACGGCGCCCGGCGAAGTGGTGGGCGAGGTGCAGGTGGTGCGCCAGCGCGTCGAACTGGACGTCAACATCCAGAATTACGGCAGCAACGCGGTCGGCCGCTTCGGCGGGCTGGCGCGCGTGCGGTTCAACGACATGACCGGCCTGGGCGACAGCACGCTGTTCAGCATCTTCAACACCGCCCAGCCGAGCGAGCAGACGGTGCTTCAGGTCGGCCACAGCATGGCGCTGGGCAACGACGGGCTGCGCCTGTCGGGCGACCTCACCTATGCCTGGAGCAAGCCGGGGATCGACGGCATACCGCTATCGTCCGAAACGATGATCGCGACGGCGGCGCTCGCCTATCCGCTGGCGCGGCGGCAGGTGCATACGCTGCTGGCGACGGGCGGGCTGGACATCGTCAACCAGGACCTGCGCTTCGGCACCGCCACGCCCAAGGTGCCGCTGTCGCGCGACCGGCTGCGCGTGCTGTTCCTGCGGCTGGAAGGCGAGCTGATCGATCCCGACAGCATCGTCAGCACCCTCGGCTATTCGGGAATAGAGCCGAAATGGCGGCTGGGCGGCATGATGGAGGCGCGCCAGGGCCTGAAAGGGCTGGGCGCGAGCGATGCGTGCGGCGCGGCTCTCGTCAACTGCGCTTTCCCAAGGACGCCGATCAGCCAGTTGGACGGCGATCCTTCCGCATTCGTGCTGCGGGCGAGTGTGCAGGCGGAATATCGGCCGACCCCGAAACTGAGCTTCACCCTGTCGCCAAGGGCGCAATATAGCCCGGACGTGCTCCTTTCCTACGAGCAGATGAGCGCGGGCAACTACACTGTCGGACGCGGCTACGATCCCGGCATCATCACCGGCGACAGCGGCGTCGGCATAGGGGCGGAGCTGCGTTACGGACGGATCACGCCGCGGGCGCCGGGCGCCATCGCGTTCCAGCCCTTCATCTTCTTCGACGCGGCCTGGATGTGGCATCACAGCGCCAATTTCGCCGGGCTCGACCCGCAGAAGCTCTATTCGGCGGGCGGCGGCCTACGCACCACGTGGGACAATCATGCCCGGCTCGACCTGACACTGGCGACCCCCCTGCGCAAGGCCGGTTTCCAGACCGAAAAGGGCGACACGCGGCTGCTCCTTTCCCTGACCACGCAAATCTTGCCGTGGAGGCGTTGATGACCACGAAGCATGGCACATTCTCGCTCTGGACCCTGCTGGGCCGCACAAGCGCCGTGGCGCTGGCGGTCGGGCTCGGGGCCGGCGCCGCCATTGGCCAGAAGGCTTTTCAGGGCACGCCATCCATAGTTTCGGGCGACGCCTATATCCCGCCGAGCACGGACAGCGTCTCGCTGAACTCGACCCAGGCGGTGATCGACTGGACGCCCGACGATCGCGGACCGGCCAGTGCCGGCACGATCGACTTCCTGCCCCAGGGCAACACGGTCACGTTCAGCTCGTTCAGCGACTTCACGGTGCTGAATCGCATCCTTCCGCTGGACGGCAACGGACTGCCCGTATCGCGTGCGATCGCGTTCAACGGCACGGTGCAGAGCCAGGTCAGCGGCAGCCCGCCAAGCACCGGCGGAGCGGTGTGGTTCTATTCGCCCGGCGGCATCATCGCGGGCGCGAACAGCGTCTTCAACGTCGGATCGCTGGTGCTGACCACCAACGCCATCGACATCAGCAACGGCCTCGACAGGAACAATATCCGCTTCGCAGGCCCGGCGGGCAGCACATCGTCCGTCGAACTGCTTCCGGGCGCGCAGATCAACGCGCTTTCGGCCGGCAGCTATGTCGCTCTGGTCGCGCCGCGCGTGGTGCAGGGCGGCACGGTCACGGTCAGCGGATCGACGGCCTATGTCGGGGCCGAAGCGGCCGACATCCGGATCAACAACGGCCTGTTCGACATCGCCATCACGGCCGGCACCACGGACGCCAATGGCGTGGTGCACAGCGGCACGACGAACGGCCCTGAATCGGCGGGCAGCACCGACCCGCAGCGCATCTTCATGGTCGCGGTGCCGAAGAACAACGCACTCACCATGCTGCTGTCGGGCAATGTCGGCTACACGCCAGCGACGGCGGTCACCCCGGACGGGAGCGCCCTTGTGCTCTCGGCGGGTTCCGACATCGCCCATGACGTAGACGGGAACCTCATCACCACGCGCAACGCCACGGCGACGGTGGAGGCGGGTTTCAGCATCGGATCGGGCGACTGGCGGAACGACCTGACCGGCACGGCGACCGGCGACATCGTCATACGTCCCGCCGCGACAACGCATTTCCTGGGAAATGTCGCGCTGTCCGCCGAACGCGGCATCACCCTGCGGGCCGATCAGTCCGGCGCGATCGCCGCGGACAGGGACATGATCCTCACCGCCGGAAGCGGCGCTACGGGCGGTCGCATCGACCTGCTCGCCTTCGGCGGCAGCGGCGCGGCCCTGACCAACGGACAGATCGACGTCACCGGCAGCCTGACGCTGAACGCCAGCGGCGATGGCGAGGCGGGCGTCAGCGCGCCGCCGCTGATCGGCGGGGACGCGATTGGCGGGACGATCGACCTGATCGCCACGGGCGGATCGATCGCGGCGGCCAGCCTGATCGCCAATGCCGTGGGCTATGCGGGCTATGGCAGCGACAGGTCCGGCAATGCCACGGGTGGGGCGATCACCCTCTCCGCGCTGACCGCCGCCGGTCCCTCCGGCGCCGAGGGAGGGAGCCTGCGCTTCGGCAGCACGGCGCTTGACGCCTCTGCGGGCACGGCTTTCCAGGTTTCGGTGCCGCCGGTCGTTGGCGGCAGCGCCATTGGCGGCAGCGTTGCGCTCAACGGCACGTCCGGCAGCTTCATAACAGGCGGCCTCGATCTCGGGACCGTCAGCGCCAAGGCGCAGGCGACCGGCGGCATCGCCAGCACGGGCGCGGCGGGCAACGCGACCGGCGGCGACATCCGTGTCGCCATTTCCAGCGGCACGCATGAATGGACCAGCCTGAACGCCGACACCAGCACCGCGCCGGGCTATGCGACGGAGGGCGGCAGCTATGGCGCGGCCATCCCTGGCGCCACAGGGATCGACATCGACGTCGGCGGCACGGGCAACCTCAATATCCTGACATCCGTTTCGCTCTATGCGGATGCGCGGGCCTTTGGCGGGGGTGCGTCTGGCGGCACGCTGCGGGCCGGGCGGATCAACATCTCCGCGCATGACGGGGGCAGCTTCGCGATTGCGGAGGATCTGTTCGCCACCGCCAATGCGTCCAGCTTCCCCGCTTTTCCGGGATCGACCTTCCTGACGCCCCGAACGGCCGACGCCTTTGGCGGGACCATCAGCATCGGCGCGGCGGGCGGCAGCTTCGGTGCGGCGGGGCTTTATGCCAGCGCCGGAGGCTTTGCAGGCGATGCGCCGGGCGTGGCGGGGAGCGGCACCGGCGGCGGCGTGACCCTGTTCGCCAGTGCTTCCGGCGGGCAGCGCGGCAGTTTTTCGCTCAGCGACTGCGCCAGCTATTTTTGCCGCGTCTCGGCCGATGGCTGGGGCGCGGCGGGCGCCGACGGATCGAACGGAACGGGCGGTTCCATCCTGCTCCATGCCAGCGATGCCGATTTCTCGGTGCCTGGCGAACTGACGCTGCAAGCCCAAGGCGTGGGCGGCGGCGCGGCGTCCGACGGCGTTGCCGGTCGCGGGGGCGATGGGCTGGGCGGCGGCATCCTCGTGGAAAGCCGCCTCGGTCTTGCCGGCACCGGCGACCTCAGCTTCGGCAGTCTGTTCCTGTCGGCGGAGGGTGCCTCGGCGCCCTCCAGCGACGGCATGTCTTTCAATGGCGGCGATGCCGGCAACGGCACGGGCGGAACGGTCAATATCAACATATCGGGCGGCAGCCTGACCGCCGATCTCCTGGATGCGCAGGCGAGCGGCTTCGGCGGTGCGGCGGGCGAGAACTGCCTTAGCTGCGAAGGCGGGGGCACTACGGCGTTCCTTGCGGGCAGCGGGCAGGGCGGCTCGGCCGGCTTCCTGATCTCCGGCGGCGCGGCGGCCATCGGCACGCTGACGCTGGGCGCTCACGGCACCGGCGGCGAAGCGGACGGCGCGAACGGTCCGTCGTCGGCGGCAGCCATTGCCGGTGCCGGCCTGGGCGGCAATGCACTGCTCGAATCGCGGGGCGGCACGCTGGAACTGGCGACGCTCGGCATCGATGCCAGCGGCACGGGCGGTCTGGGCTATCCGGTCTTTCAGGCCGACGGCGCGGATGGCGGAACCGGCACGGGCGGTACTGCGGGTCTGCTGATGACCGCCGGGAGCGGCGGGCAGGTCACGATCAGCGGCGCGGCCGTCGTCCGCGCATCGGGCCAGGGCGGCGATGGAGCGGAGACGGGCTCCGACGGTCCCGGCAATTATCGCGCCGGTTCCGGCGGCAGTGGAACAGGCGGCGTCGCGGATGTCACGCTGGCAGGCGGCATGCTGACCGCGCCTTCGCTTCTGATCTCGGCGGAGGGCCTTGGCGGGGCGGGCGGCAATAACGGCAGCGACGGGCCGGGCGCGGCAGCGGGCGATGGCTTGGGCGGCACCGCGCGCTTCTCCTATCTGAACGAAGGCCATGCGATCGGCACGGTCACGGTGAAGGCCGA
>NZ_JAINEZ010000035.1:0-49288 GCF_019873065.1 Sphingobium sp. PNB | reverse complement strand
GATGCCGGTCGTCCGCGCAATACAGCCAGCCGCAGCAAATGCCCAGAGCGGGCCCGAAACCGAGCGTCGTGAATAAGAGAGGCTAGGTGAGGCCAGCCGGCGCGCCGATCAAACCCGGCAAAGGCGGGCATGTTGAAGCCACGCAAGACGTCGTCGAAGAGACGGTTCACCTCGCGGTGAAGCGATTGCAGCGGATGAGTGTCCCGGTCCTGTTCGGCGCTGACCGAGACAGGCAGCCGGTTTTCCTGCCGGCTCCAGGGAATGAGATCACGAAAAGCCATGATAAGCATCTCCTTTCTGGCTGGATCCTGTCGATACCTGCCGGCACCTGCCGGCCGCCGCTGGCGGGAGGGACGAAAGCGGCGCCGGCAGGCCGGCGGCGGGATCAGGCAACTTCGCTCGCCTTCTCCTTCGCCTCGCCGATTTGGCGACCGTCCGGGGCTCCGCCGCCGATTTCGATTCGGCGCGGCTTCATTGCTTCAGGAACGACACGCCGGAGTTCGATCGAGAGCAGTCCATGTTCGAAGCTCGCCGCTCCGACCTCGATGAAGTCGGCAAGCTGGAAGCGTCGCTCGAACGATCGAGACGCGATGCCTCGGTGGAGATACTCTCCCTTGTCCGCATCATCGGCGCGCTTGCCGGTCACGGTGAGCTGGTTCTGCTGCGCCACGATCTCGATGTCGTCGGGTCTGAACCCTGCGATCGCCAAGGTGATGCGGAAGCTGTCATCGCCAAGCTTCACAATATCGAAGAGCGGATAGCCGTCGTCCTCGCGTGCTCCCGCCTCAAGCAGGTTGAAAAGACGGTCAAAGCCGACCGTTGATCGCCTGTACGGCGTAAAGTCGAAGTTGGTTCTCATTTCCAAATCCTCCAACGAAGCAATTTGGGCATGAGAAGCGTCGGTATGCGAGAGCCGACGCCCTCTATGTCCATCCGGACCCGGATGGCGTCCGGTATTGCAGAGCTAGTGAGGCCAAAGTTCGATTCAAGAGCCTGATCGCACGTTGGCGGTACCTCTGATCGAACCGCGCTGGCTTCCACGAAAAAGCGGATATTGAACCCGCTGCAGGCGGAGACGGAACCGCATCGCGATGGGGTAGCGAGGATAGTGACGCGAGCCTGCCTCTCGCGATGGGCCTGGTTATGCAATTGCGGGGATTGTTCGACCGTCAGCTATTACCGTTTGCGCGAGCCAAGCGATGAAGCTGCCGTCCCTCCAGTTCCGGTGCGTTACCACGAACCCGGGAGATGTACGCTCGGCCTGGCACCGCGTGGCCTCACGCGTCGCATCGATCGCCAGCCGCATGCGCCGGCCACCTACCGCGTTCGAGATGACCAATTCAATCAGGGTTCGTTCGTCGTCTGCACCCGGTCGGACGCGGTGGATCGCACATTCGACGCCGTGGGCATCCAGCGCCGCTTGAAGATGCTCGAGAGCGCGGAGCACATCCCGATCGAGTTCCGAACGAACGAGGATGAACCGTCGAGCATGGAAGATCGGGGCTGCGTACGCTTCGATCGCTGCGGCGCGACCGTCCGGCTCGCCTTCGAAGGCAACGAGCGCGAGGTAAGGACCCTCGATGTCGCTTTCGGTGCCGATCGTTCCTGTCACACGCAGCGGCGACATATTGGGGCCATAGAGCAATGGCGGCCGGACATCGGTGGCATAGAGGACGGCGAAACCGTGTATGGAATGCCCGTTGCGTGCGGTGCGCAGAAGGGAGGCGGCGGCCTCGCCATTATGTAGAGCGACCGGGTGCGTCCAGAAGTGTTCGGCAAGGCCCACGCCGGGAGCCACTTCGAAGCCGGCAGCGGCCGTCTTCAACGCTCCGAACAGGTCAACGATAGAGGGCTGATCGGGTGCGCGGGCGGGGGCTGGAATTTCATTGCAGCCCGCAGCGTCGATGAGTTCCTCCAGCAGGTTCGCCATGGAGTGGCGCGAGGATGCGGCCGCATGCCCGGGCAGCGGCGGCAGGTCGAGATCCGTTGTGAGCCGGAACAATGGGCGAGCGACCGGCGCGGCTATGGAGGCAGCGGAGGAGCGAAACTGGTCCAGATCCATCGCCACGCTCTAGCACAGCTTCATCCGCGCGTGAGAGAGGGAAGCGCCGAACAATGACAACTACGTCACTTTACCTTGCCCAGCGGTAAAGTGACACTGGTGGCAAAATCGCCAAATGACCGTCTTTGTGAGTAATTGGGGGATTCACATGAGTCTAACTTTGTGCTTGATTCGTTCCATGTTTCAGCAGGACCTTTTCGCACCTCCGCCCGCCCGCCGGACAATCGGAATACCCGATATCGTCCGCACGATCGCCGAACATTCAGCGCGTCCGCGCTACACCTTCATGGTGCTCGACCTTATTTCGCGGGTCGCCCGGGCGAATGGGCAGGCCGGGCCGCTCGTGCGCGATGGCGAGGCTCTGGTACCGATCCGTGAATGGCTGGCGACCGCGATCGCGCCGAGCGGGGCGCGGTACCATCAGCGTCGCGCGACCGCCGGCAAGGTGCGGGCGGCGCTCGCCGCGAAGGGCGAGCTGCCGGCCGACACGGCTGAAGCTGAACGGATCGTGGAAGCGCAAGTCAGCGAGCGCATTCGGGATACGGGCATGACGGCGATCAGCCGGGCCGTGTCCGAGCTGGTGCGGGCGGGTCTTATCGAACGCCACTATCAGGGTTTCCTGGTGGATCATGAGAACCGCGGGGCGCAGCGACATGCGGTCTATACGATAACGCCCGCCGTCCGGGCCGCGCTGCATCCCAACGTCGCCACGAGTGAGCATCAGCGAGACTTCTACATTCGCGGAATGCACGGCCAGCCTCGCGCGGCGGTGTCATGATAGCGCTGGAGGTTTGCCGCTCAAGCGTGACCAGAAGTCGACGTCAGTTTTTCCAGTTTGGCGAGGAAAAAGCGCTCACTCCACAGATCAAGCGACCTGAGTTCGGCCGGCCGCAGGAAACGCCGCACGTCGTCAGCGGCGGCCTTCCAGTCGATCTTCGCAATCGTGCTGCCCAGCGCTTCGTTCAGCCAGGGCATGTCGACGGCGATGTGATTATCTCCCGCCCAGGGACCGGCCTGGATGAGGGCATTGCGCAGGAGGGCCAGATTGAGCGTTACTCCCTTGGCGACATACCAGGAGAAATCGAACCAGTCCCGACCCTTGAGGAAACCCCGGCATAGCAAGGCATGAATCTTGAGAGCGAAATTGGACGGCAGATCCTGGTGCCGAACTTCGTGGTCCGCTGGAAAATCGAGATAGCTGGACGCCTCGCCCGAACCCGCAGGTGGGTTGACGTCGATCTCTAGCTTGATCCGGATCGTCTTTGGCTTACCAGCGCCCGCAAAAGACAGGTCGAGTTGGCTCGCGATGGAATCGTTCTTGATCAGCGCCTGGCGGATAGCCGTGTCCATCTTCGCCCTGGGCAGAGCATCGAGCTTCAGCCCGAACTGGCCGAACACCTCGATCAGGGTCTTGAGATAAGGCGTCCAGTCGAAGTCTGGGTCGGCCTGGCGCAGCAGGAAGTCGAGATCTTCCGAGAAGCGCGGTAGGCTGTTCAGGATGCGCAGGGACGTGCCGCCCTGGAATAGCGCGACGTCGAAGAAGTCGCCGCGCCAAAGGGCATAGAGCGCGATTTCCTGGAGGATTTCCTTGACCGCATTCTCTTCCTCTAGCGCATTGGCGGGATCGTAGCGGCGCAGTTTCTCCTGGATGATGTCAATCATGTGCTGAGCGGACCTTCCTGGCCATGACAGTGCTTTCGAGCGCGGCGAGGAAGCTGTTCACGGCCTTGTGCTTGTAGACCGGTTTCAGCTTGGCGAAATCCTTCCGTCGGAGCCCGAGGAGCATGTCCTCGTCGATCCGCATGCCATGGGTCAGCCACTCGATGCCCGCCCACTGCTGCTTGCGCAGGGCAACGAGGTCCAACAAGGCCCGCAGCGGCTGTGCGACGAAGGCGATGAGCTTGCCCATCTGCACGCGATCGACGCCGGCCAGGAACTGATAATCCGCGATAGCGAGCGGATGAAAGCTGAACGTGCCGAAGTCTGTCGTTTCAAAGCGGAGCGTTTTGCGGCCAGGCGTCACTCCCGCGGTCACAAAGACCGCTTCGGGGATCCAGCCATGATGGGCGAGCGCGCTTTCGAAAGAGACATAGCTACCCGGCATCAGACCTTGCGCAATGGCGAAGGGATGGATGGTTTCGGCCCGATAGCGCTTAGCCAGCAGGTAGGTGCCGCGCTTCACGCGGAGCAGGGAACCATCCTTGAGCGCCCGATTGACCAGGCCGTAGCGCCGGGCGTCTCCGCCGCCCAGCAGATTGCCGAGCTGGCGTTCGCTGAGGATATGATCGGCCAGACCCGCTGCCGTGATCTGTTGCGCCAGGGAGGACATGAAATTCCCGATACTTCCAATGTATGAAAGTTTCCAGAATTTTCTGACGAAGGGCGGGAAGCAGCGGAGGCACCCAGCATTGCTTAGTCTGCCCTTGATCCTGTCCAGAATATCAAACAGGAGGTTATCGCCATGAGCAAGCCTGTTACGCTCAATGTTCGGATCAGGGGCGCACTAGGCGATTTCGTCATGGCACATGTCGGCGCCGAAGGCTCCTACGAAAATGTCAGCGAATATGTCCGCGACCTCATCCGCCGGGACAAGGAACGGCTCAAGCCGAGCAGTTTGGTCGCCTCAAGGCAGAGCTTACGCAGGCATTCAATGCGCCGGAGGGCGGCTGGGCGAAATTTATGCCTGTACGCGACCGCTGGGGCGAGGCCCAAGGCGGATGCCTACATTCGCGGCCTCTTCGACTGCTTCGATCGGATCGCTAGGCGCGAAACGCGATGGCGCGCCATTCCGGCAGAATTCGGGGTCGAGGGCTTTTTCGGCCGCCATGAGCATCACTATGTCTTTTGGCGTTTCTGTCGGATGGATCCGTCGGGCATCGTGACCGTCCTGCACGCGCGTCGATATCGCGCTCTGATCAGCATTATCGGAAAAGCTTGTAAAACAGCCCCAAAAACCGCCCTCCCCGCGCGATCTGTCACTTACCATAATTGATCGTTATGGTAAGAACAAGTGCGCGGAAACAGCAGGGAAGGGCCAAAATGACGATCGCGAAAATGGCAGCGAAATCACGCGGCACAAATGTGCCGCGCCTTGTGCCGCATGAGCACAATGCCCGGCGCAAGGGCGCGTAGCAACGATGGCCGAAAAACCCGCCAGCCGTTCCGACGCCGAAATCGTGGTGGTCCGGACCAACGATGCCGCGCTGCCGACGCGATCGCCAAACGCGGATCCCGAGACCGTCGACATGCGGCTGCTGCGCACGATCGCCAGCATCGTTCCAGCGGATCTGCCGCCGATCAGCCAACTCGGACTCGAGACGACGCTGGCGGCCATGGCCGACGCGACAAAGGCGGCGATCGCCGCCGATCTCGACTGCTGGAGCGGCTGGTGCGGTGAGGAAGGCCGCTCACCGCTGCCCGCCGATCCCGAAGATCTGGTTCGCTATGTGAATGCGCTCGATGGCAGGGGCAAGAAGCCCGCGACGCTCGCGCGCCGGATCGCTAGCCTCGGCACGGTCCACCGCATGATGGGATTGGCGGGCGAAGCCGCGCCTACCGACGCACCGATGGTGCGCGCGGCGCTCAAGGCCGTCCGCAGGCGCAGAGGAGCCTTGCAGCGCCAGGCAGCGCCATTGCGGCTCGGCAAGGCACTGGACAGCCATGTCACCAAGGGATTCACCCTCGCTGCGCTTCTCGATGCCTGCGGCGGCGACCTGCAGGGGCTGCGCGACGCTGCCCTGCTATCGCTCGGATATGACGCGGGGCTGCGCGTAAGCGAACTCACGGTGGTCGAAGCTGTGCATATCGATCCCCAGCAGGATGGTTCGGCGACGCTGTTCATCCCCTTCTCCAAGACCGACCAGGAAGGCGAAGGCGCCTGGGCATGGCTGTCGGCCGAGACCATGCGGCGGGTCGGCGCCTGGCTGGAAGCGAGCGGTATCGAGGAAGGCCCCCTGTTCCGCAGGGTCGGAGTCGATCGGCGGCGCGTACGCGCCAGCGATTCTGAAACGGCGCTCGCCCGAACGACCTATTCCATCGGAACGGCGCCGCTGACACGCCAGGGCGTCAACGGCATCTACCGACGCGTCGCGCTTGCAGCATTCGAACTGGGATTGGTGAGTCTCCCCGCCAGCGAGTTGACCGCCGCGGTGCAGGCATTGTCCACTCACTCCCTTCGCGTCGGCCTGACCCAGGACCTTTTTGCTGCCGGAGAGGACGGCGCGGGAATAGCCCAGGCGCTGCGCTGGAGCTCGCCCGCTACGGCATTACGCTATGGCCGCAAGCTCGCGGTTCGCAGCAATGTCGCCGCCCGGGTCCTATCGCGCGTGCGCCGCTGACCACACTTACGCGTCCGGAATCACAGAGCTTCGGGGCGCGACAACATCATACGCGTTTTGAGATTGCCATCGGGCCTCCGATGAAGGTCAATGATGTGGCCGGCCCGAGGTGCAAAGATCATGAGTTCAGCGGCTGTCTCGTAGGATGTATTCGACCCGAAATAGCGCACCGGTCCGTGCCACTTCTGACCTTCGATGAGCCGGAGCCGGAATGTGCCCTGCGGCACCGGCACGCGAATCCGGTCATTTTTCGAGACATAGATCGAAATGGCGTGTCGGCCGGTGGTCGGGTCGATGAGCTGCACGACGGCATTGCTGTCCGCCGTCTCGACGGTGAGGAAGCTGCTAACGGGTTCGTGCATCGCCCAACTCGCCACAGTTACCGACCCTGATTCCGGAAATGGCATCGCCGCCTCGCGATCCGGCAGCCAGCCCGCCCGTTGAGCTTCGCCGTAGAGGGGGATCAGAATGAGGAGGAGGCTCAGGGCAAAGGGAATATATCGAACAGGGCTGGAACGCCTGGAGCCCCGCCAGCGTCCGCGTTGATAGTCGAAGCTTCGAATGGCCGGGTCGAACCAGGCGCCCTCCACGCGCCCGGCTCGGTCATTCCAGCGCGTGCTTCCGCTCCGCGCGCGCTGCCGCTCGCGCATATAGTCTCGATCGTCGATGCCCATGCGCGGTTATCCTCCGATTGCCCGAGGGGGCGCGTCGCCGCGGCGCTGAGTGAATTCCATGACCGCCTCCTTCAGCCCCACCCATCCCGCCGGCCTTCGCCATTGTCGCGCAGGTTGCGCCCGTCGAGCGCCGATCGGCGGATGCTGAGCTCCACTTCCCCGCCTTTGCGGGTGATCTGCACATCGCGCGGATCGAGATTGTTGCGCCTGGCATAATCGTCAGCCGCCTTCTCGCTGCCGAACTTGCCGGCCTGCTCAAATTCCCATGCCATCGTTTCGTCTCCTTCCTTTCGCCCCCGGCGCCGCGCCGGCGGCTTCATGCTACAAATCGAGGCCGAGGCTGCGCTCGGGCAGCGGCGGCAATTGTTCCGCCCGGTCGGGCTTCGGTTCGGGCTTCGCTGCCTGGTCCTTTCCGACCGGCGCTGCGGCGCCGGCGTCAGGGAGCGGGGGCAGGTCGTCAGGCAGCGGCGGGAGATCGGACAGGTCGACGCCGTCGATCGGGCCGGGATTGAAATCCTCGCGCGCCTTCGCGCCCTTGGCCATGTTCCCATCTATGTCGAGGCGGCCGACGGTTTCGAGCGAAGAGGTCTTGTTGCCCGGGTTCATGTCGAGCTGCCGTGCCAGCTTCTCCTTGTCGTCAACGATCATCGTCAGGCCGTCGCGCACGCGCGTCACGAGGACATTGAACAGGCGCTGGTTGGACAGGAAACGCTCGAATGAGGACATGACGCCGATCGCCCTGTCGGTTGTGATGCCTTGCGCCATATGCATGTTCAGCGAGTAGGCGAGGTCGAGGCGCGAGAGCATCGGATCGCCCATCGGCAGGGTCAGTTGCTCCTTGCCCGCCGTCTCTACCGTGACGCCGGAGCCGTCGACGCTCACCACCCGGGCGAGGGTGGCGTTGTGAAGCCCGCGGCCCTTGTCGTTCGCGGTCCAGCGGATGCGGTCGCCCTCGTGGATATCGAGCGGCTTTTTCTCGGAGAGCTGGAGCCGGTCCCGCTGCTCTGCCGGCGACAGCTTCTGCGGATCGAAGCGGATCCTGCGCCGTCCGTCTGCGAGGTCGACCTTGCCACTGGCATGGACCTTGAGGACATCGTATCGCCCGGCCTGGATGCCGACATCCTGCGCCCCGCCCCGACCCACCTCGAGGGTCTGGCCGGGGCGATAGGTCGACGCATAGCGCAATTCCTCGCGCGTCGTATTCACTCGATCATAGACTGTGAGCTGGAGCGCCTCGCCCTTGACGCTTCCTTCGGCGATCAATCCGGCTTGAATGCGCTTGTTGATAGTCTCGCGCGCGTCTCTGCCTGATGCGAATACGGCGGTCGCCTCACGCTCTTCCGGTGAAAGGCCGAGCCAACTATCGGCCGCGGCGGCGGCCGGATCCTTCTCTTCCACGATATGCTCGCCGAGCACCTTCATGGCGGCGCCCGCCTTTCCCACGTTCGCGAGTTCGGCGACAACCTTCAGCTTCTGCTGCTCTTCGGTTAGCGGCTGGCCCGGCTTCCCGATGCGGATATTCTGGGTCATCCGCACCATCGTCGCGCCGGCAGCCTGGATCATGGCGAAGGCCTTGCCCCAGTCGATCGAGGAGAGCTGCTGCCTGTCGCCGACGAGGACGAGCTTGTCGACGCCCATCGCCGCGCTGATCTGGTGAAGCTTCAGCATATCGCTTGCCGAGACCATCGAGGTCTCGTCCACGAGGAGCATGGTGCCGGCGAGCCTTTCCCGCGCCGCTTCATAGCGCGGCGTGTTCCGTTCGGCGATGAAGCGCTCGTGGGCGAGGACAAAGGAGGCGATCGTCTGGGCCTGGATGCCGGCGCCCTCGGCGAGATCGCCGACCATTTTGTTCTGGAACGCGAGACCCCGGATCGTACGGCCTTCGGCCTCCGCGACGCGCGAGACCGCCTGCAGCATCGTGGACTTGCCCGTGCCCGCCTTTCCCTGGATCGTGATCGTGCGATCGTCAGAGGAGAGGATCAGGGTCGCGGCGGCAAGCTGCCCGGGATTGAGTGGATGCTCCGCGACTGCCTGAAGGCGCGCGGGCGCGTCGGCAGCAGACAGGACGGGATTTGCGGCGCCATTGCCTTCCTTCACCAGGTCGAGGATCTTCTCCTCGATGCGCAGCGCCTCCTGGGTCGTCACCATCTTGCCGTCGCGGTCCGTGGCATGGGCAGTTCCCATCACGATCTGCCGATTCTGGACGAGCTGATCGATCCGGCGCTCGACGCTTTCGACGGTGACGCCTTTGAGACCGAGATCGAGCGCAGTCTTCGACACCATATGAAGCGGCCAGGCCGCCTCGCGTTCGGACAGGATGCGGACGGCCGATGCGACCGCGAGTTGCGTGCGGGCCTCTTCGGGTGACTTGACCGCGCGCGCGAGCGCATGGTCGACTAACGGGTCGTGTGGGCGAAGGAAATCGCCGAGCCGGCTGCGCGCGAGATCGATGGCATCGACGATCGCGCGATAGCCGCGCTCGAGCGGCCCGACCGCGGTCATCATGCCAGCACGCGCTTCCGCGGCCGCGCGCAGGTCCTTTCCGTCGAAACCGAGCGCAGCGGCCCGCTCGATCCAGCTTTGCCTGAGCGCGCCGCGATCCTCGACGTCGAGCTTGGGATCGCGGGTATTGATCGTGATCTGGTCGCGGCCCTTGTGGGATGTTATGCCGGTTTCGGCCGCCTTGTTGAGAATGTCCTCGCGCCGTTGGCTGAACTCCTCACGCGCGGCCTTTGGCACGCCGACGATCTCGAAGGTTCCGTGCTTGCCGCGAAGCTCTACAGTGTAGCCGATCTTCTCGAGCGCCGTCCGCAGGTAGCTGTGGTAAATCGCGCCGATGATGCTGTTGTGGCTCCAGATCTTGTCGGCGTGAAGGGCTTGCCACTTGCCATCGGGCATCTGCGTCATGTTGCCGATCACAGCGTGAATATGGCCCTGCGGATCGAGCGCCCGGCTGGTATCGTGCTGGAAGAGCGCATAGACGAGATTGCCGGTCTGGACCGGAACCTTGCGGCCGTCGACGTCGCGCCGGCCTTCGGCAAGGTTCTTTTCGACCCAGGCCATCGTCTGCTTGACGGCCGCCATGTTGGCGGAGAGCACGCGCTTGTCGCCGGCGACATAGGCCATCACCGACGCGGACTTCGGCATCGAAAAGGTAAGGTCGAGGCCGTGCCGGCGGTTCTCGACCTGGGCGACCCCTTCCCCGCTCGGCAGGAACCCGTTTAGAATCCCTTCGAAGGCGTCCTTCGACACCTCGCCAGAGAGACCAGCGATGTCGGCCCCTTCCCCTGCCCAGGCGCTGACCTCGGACGAATCCTCGACGGTGTAATAGTCGTCCTTCGCGAAATAATTCGCGGACCCGGCGGCCGAGCGGATCGGGGCGACGGAGAGCATCAGATGCCCATATCGAGATCGTTGTCGTCACGGCCGGCCGAGAAGTCCTGACGCAGTTCGGCGAGCGTCTGATCCTCGACCTGGGGCGTCCCCTGACCCTGCCGATGGCCATCGCTCCGATCGTCGCGATCCCGCGCCGCAACAGCCTGCTCGTCTGATCGGGCCGGTGCCGCGGGCGCCTTTTCGGCGCTTTCACCCTTTACCGATCCCTGATCACCGCGGTCGTCCGTGCCCTGCGCCGCCCGTGCCGCCGCGTTCCCCTCTTCTTCTGCTTCCGCCGACAATATCCCGGCGGCCAAATCCCGCGCGAGATTGGGAGATTCCAGAATCTCGTCGATCACCAGCAACGAGCCGTCCCGCCCGCCGGCTTCCCCTGCCCCATCCTCCTCGAACGCCCCTTCTCCGCGCCTTGATCGAACGGGTTGAACATTGGCGCGAGGCATGAAGCCCTCGGCGACAACGGGGTATCGTTTCCATTCGAGCTTGATCCGTCCTGCGGGGAATCCGTCCGGATATTTGACATATCCGTGAAGCGCCGGAAGGTTGGTGATGTCGTCGGGAAGGACAAGCGGTTCGACCTGCTTTCGCGGAGTCAGCGTCGAAGCGTCGCGCGTGTTGTTATAGCCGTAAGAATAGGCCTCATCCATCTGGCGAACCTCACGGTTTCCGATGTAGAGGGAGCATTCTTCGGCGGTCTTATATTCGCCGGTGGCGAGGATCAGCTTGGTGCGTGCTAGCGAAGCAAGATTTCGAGCGCCTTCTTCGCCGTAGACCTCGACGAGCTTCGGAAAGCTGTGGAGGCCGAGGAGCATTGCTCCGCCAAAATTGCGTGCGGTCTGAAGTCCCTTCTCGATGGCCGGCAGACGGTGGAGCGCGGCGAGTTCGTCGAACACGAACCAGGTGCGCAGACTGTTCGTCCGCGGCATCGACATGAGGCTCGTGATGGACAGGTTCGTCCAGAGCGTCAGGAGCGGACGGTTCAGCTCCAGGTCCTCATAATCGGAGGTGATGAAGAGGATGGCGCCGGGCCTTTTGTCGGCCGTCATCCACCTGCGAATGGAGTAAGGCTCGCCCTCGTCGGGGAGGAACCGCAGGACCTGCGCATTGGTATTGAAGACAGCCCGGATCGATTCCGCCATCCGTGCAGCTTCCGGGGCGGTCAGCGGGTCCGCGATTGTGTTGGCCAGATAGCGGTGCACGCGCTTCAGGTCGGCCGTCATCAGATTGTCGGAGAGAGCGAGATTGGTCGTTTGGCCGCGCTCGCGGAGCTTGATGCACATTTCGATGAAGAGAGTGCGCGCGGCGAGCGCCCAGAAGGGCTCGGACGATCCGCCGTCGGACGGAACGAGAGAGGCAGCCGCTGCCGTGAAATGACTGTAGCTCGTGCAGTCGTTGAAGATGGTCCAGGCGGGACAGCGCTGGTCCATCGGGTTGAGGATCGTGTCGCGTTCCGGGTCGTAGAACGCTTCGACGTAGGCGCCCGTGAGGTCGAAAACGACGGCGTTGTCCTGGCGCTGGCGCATCTGCACAATCAGATCGCGAAGCTGTGTCGTTTTCCCGGCGCCGGTCGTTCCGAATAGCATCGCATGCGACTGCTCGAGCCGATGGGGGAAAGGGATGTCGGCGAGCTTGTAGGGATGGTGGATTCCGGCTGCCTTGCGCACGGCGAAGGGAAGCGCGAGGACGTCCCGCGGCGACTTCCCGGGAAAGAGTTCGACCGCCTCGGTTTCGAACTTCTCGCGATTATATTCATTGATCTCGTTGAGAAGGATATCGTGGTCGACAAGCATGGCGCCGCGTTCATGCCGTTCCTGAAGGATCGCGCGGCCGCGTCGATGCGAGATGTCGATGAACCAAATGGTCAACGGAATGGTGATGAAGGCCGAGATGAGGAACGCGCCCAACAGTCCTCTCATGGCGACGGTCCATGCCCTGATCACCTCGGGGATGTAGGGGACTGCCGGCATCACGGTGCGAAGGACGTCTCCGCTGGGAAGCGTGACGTTGACGCGCTTGTTCGGATCGAGGTCGATCCAGTTCCACAAGGCCGAATAGAGCTTCATTCCGATGAGCTGGACGCCGTGCTCGTCGAGCTTCACGGCGAGGATGAGGCAGAAGGCTATGAGGAAGACAAAAAACCATAGCAGGAAGGGCAGCTTCGCGCCCGAGAACCACATCAGCATCTCGTGCGTGAGGAGCTGGCTTCCGCGCGTGAAATTGCCTGAGTTGCGCTGCACATTTCCGCGCGCGCTGTGATGAATGAGGGGGATGTTGCGCCCGTTCGATCGAATGTCCTTACGCGCCATGGTAGGTCTCCAGACGCTTGTCGGTTTCAGCGAGGATGCGATCGCGATATTCGGGGAATTGCTCGCGGATGATGATGTCGAGAGCGAGGTGCTGAAACTCGTTGATCCGCGCGAGCCGCCGCTGGCTTCCAGCGAGAATCTGGCCGGCTCCAAGGAAGGCGTCGACCGCGTGCCGGATGAGGTCTGAGGCGGTGCATTCGCGCTCGGCCGCGATCGCGACTAGACGGTCATATTTGCTGCGGTCGAGCCTGACCGTGCAATGCTTGTTGGGGGTCATCAAAACCAGGCCTCCTAGCAGGGAGGCTGGTGGGGTCTCAGAAACCTGCCCGTCTTATAGTTCAGCCATGCCCGCATGGCAAGAATTCTCGATCTGGCGAGCGGCCCGTGTTCTCGCGTAACACACTGAAATGCCCGCAAAATAGCGGTTTGCGTGTGGGCGCCACATGCGTCCCACAGGCGAACACGCGCGGTTTTCGCCTCATCTTCTTGAAAACGCGAAGAAAGCTCCTGCACCCTGGTGCGTAGGGTGTGCTGCTCTGTACCAGGGCAGATCTCCACCCTCGGGTCGTCATGTGACACAGATGGTCTGGGATGAAAAATGCCTTCGGCGGGGCGCCTCGCCGTCCTTTGGACGGAACGGCGTGCAAGGCGTGATTACGCGAAGCGAGACTGCCAGTCTGCGCGTCTTAGCGTTGTGAACGACGCTGATGGGATTTGTTTGCACGAGGAAAAGTGCACCGAAAAACATCGGCGACGTTCCGCTTTCGAGGCCGGTCGCGAGAGGCTATAGTGTCGCGGTTCATAGCCCGATCAGCGTGAACCAAGAGGCCCTTCATGGCACGCACATTGGAACAGGAAAGAGCCGCGATCGAAAAGGATGTCCGCAAGCTCGAAGAGCGGCGGCAAAGACTGGAAGAGAAGGAACGCGAGGCAGCCATTCAGGCCATCGAGAAGACCGGTCTTCTCAAACTCGAGACAAAGCGGCTGGGGAACCTTCTCGGCCGGATTCGGAGCCTCGGGATAGACGAAGTGGAAAAGCGCCTGACGGCGTGAACAGCCCCCGCCGCGAGCATGCTCGCGGCACGGACATGGAGGGCTCGATGCCCTCCATGTCCGTTCTGACCCCACAGCAAAAAAAGGGAGAGGCGCAGACGCGCCCCTCCCCATCTGTCTCAGAATTCGTCAAGCCGTCCGCCCGGCACGCTGTGGACGATCCGGTCTATGATCGTCATCGGCAGCGCGCCGTAATCGCCCTCGTCGATGGTGATGTAGCCGGCCTCCTCGTCCGCCACGACATGCTGGTCGAAGTAGCTGTGAAGCGCGCGGCGTTCGGCATTCGCGATGGCGGCGAAGAAGGCGGCGTTGTCGGCGGCGGCGCTGGTCGAGATGATCTGCATGATAGGCTCCTGTCGGTCTTGAATGACAGGAGCGGCGCGTCGGGCGGCCGAGGCCGGGTCAAGGATCGCGAAGCGACCGCGTGAGCGGCGGTGGGGGTCACGATTTTCTTCGGCGGCCGCCAACGCCGAAGGAGAAGCGCCGCGCTCGATCCGCCGAAGAAAATGGTGGGGCCCCACCGTCCTTGAGGCGGTCTCGGCCGTCCGACATAATGGGAAGTCTGTGAGAGATGTTTCCCCTCGTCGGGACGCTGCGGCAAGGCGTAGCGGCGTGCGGACCGACGGGTCCGCGCGGCACGCGAGCGAGCCGGAACGAGTTCGGCGATGGATGAGAAGAAGGGGCCGAGCGGATACCCGGCCCCGATGTCGTCAGGGATGCCGGCCGCAATGGCAAAAATGCTCATCGATGCCGCTGATCGAGCATAGGCCTGGACCGAAGCCGGCCGCCATGACCTCGGTATCGGCGATATAGCCAAGCTCGCTGGCGATCGTGATTGCCTGGGGCCGGAGCACCGGATCGAGCTTGTCGATGGCAGGCCCGAGCGCTTCTGTGAACCAGCGTTCGTACATTTGGTAGCTTCCTCCGGCGGTCTGGCGCATCATGGCTTTCGAAACGCGGCCCGCCTCGTCCCGAAACTGGGCCAGACTATCTGATTGGGCGGCTGCCGACAGCGGGTCATCTTGCGGAATGTGCGGCTGTGGTGGGCGGTGTTCGGCCGCGACCTGGTATGCCCTGCAGCAGTTCGAACAGCGGGCGCATTCATCGACCTCGTCATATTGCTCAGGATCGTAGAGCGTCGCGCAGTACGGGCAGATCGGAGCGTTGAACAGCGCCCGGAGATCGTCGGAAAGGTTGTCCATAAGAGCCTCCATCAGAATGATGCCGTGCTCCCCATCTCTCATCGATGAGGATGGGCTCAGCGGGACGCGGTGTTGAGGCGGTCAGGGACGGCATGGCCGCCGCGAAGCGGGCAGCGGGGGAACCGATTTTGTTGCCGGGTAGCGCAGCGGAGCGGCGGCAAAATCGGGGGGACCGCTGATCCTTGACGGCCGAGGAACACCCAGCGTCATGCTATGGCGATGAAGCCCCGTCTGATGCCGAGATGTGCGAACGCGTGCTTGCCTCCTGCCCGGCAAGTCGAGCGGGTAACCCGGCAGTAAATCCCCGGCGCTACTCCGGCGAACGGGGTGCCGCTTGGTTGGTCCTCGTCGCTGTGCTAGGCGCTTCGGCGTGCTGCAAAAACGGCAGCGCCGGGGCTTAAGAACCCTGTCGAGAACGGCACACGGTGTGATTTCACGCCGGGGTGCCTGCGCATATGTCCAGGAGCCTCGGCTCTAAAAGCGTAGGCGCATGTCTCGACGTGTTCTTAAGCCCCGGCTCCCGCGCCTTCGCGCGGGAGCGTTGGGCGGGAATGGCTCTCTCGTTTCCGCCTCGGCGGAGGCGAGGGGAAGTCGGATGATCAAGCCGGAAGATTTGGAGGCATCGGATCGACATTTCGTGGAGCAGGTCATGCTATCGATCCGAATGCTGCGCGGCGAAATTGGGCAAGGCGATGGTGGCGATGCGAGGATGCAGCGCGCTTATGCGCTGGTCTTGATGCGCGAGGCTCTGGGCGTGCTCGATTCGATCCGGGACACCAATTGCACCCCGCATTTGCAGATGGCGATCGACCGATTGCTGGGCGGCCCTCGCAATGATCTGTCGCGGGAAATTCATTGAAATCAGGCCCAGGCGAGGCGGGCGTCGTCCGTTCCATCGGCGCTATCCGCCAGACGCTTCAGCCGGGGCAGATACTGTTCGACGCCAAAGCGCATCGCGCGCCGTGACGTAGCCGGGTCGGCAATGCGCTCCCTGAGCTGCGAAAGGGCGATCTCTCCTACGCTCTCGGCGTCCACGCCCAAGGCTTCGAGAAGCGCATAGGCGTTGCCATAGGCAAGATCGAGTTCAAGCCCGCTATCGGATGTAAGCGCGACCCTCATGGTTATTTCGGCCGAGTTGGCGCAGTGGTGAACGCAGACCCGGCGGGCACGAAACTGCGCTTCCTCGACCACGCTGATCACCGCCGGATCATGGTCGAAGATGGCCGTCACCGTGGCCAGCGCGAGCGGGCAGACCCGGACCTCGAAACTGTCGCCGATGATGTCGTCGGGTTCGATGAGCGCGGTGCCGATTCGGTCGCCTTCGGCGCGAAGGATGCGGCGCAGCGCGGCGAGTTGGCGGGCAGTGATGACGGCAACCGGCGCGAGGGTGTCGTCGGCAGGAACGGCGATGCGAAAGAGGATGGACATGACTTTGTCTCCTTGGGCAAACCGCCACCCTTTCATCCCCCTTTTCTCTGGACGCGGCTTGATGCCGCATGGCGTTCGCCCCGGCGGAGCGCGGGGGTTCGATGCCCCCGCGCTCCGCATGTCGCGCGCAAAAGGAAGAGAGAGGCCCCGGCGGATGCCGGAGCCTCTCTCGGGCGCGGGCTCAGGCCCAGCGCTGCTGACGCTGCGGTGCCGGGCGCGGGGCCTGCTGGTCCAGCTTCACGACATGGAGCGGAACGCCGGCCTGCCGCAGCTTCTGCGCGAGGTTCATCTGGATGCCCGACCCCTCGCAGATGACCGCTTCGACCGGCTTGAGCGCCAGCAGGCGATCGTTGCGGACGAAGGCGGCCTTGGCGCCGAGACGGCGATCCAGCCGGAACAGGATGACCTTCACGCCGCGCGCTGCCGCCCAGGCCTGGGCGATCGCGTCGCAGCCTTTGGTCTGCGCGGTGGTCGCGAGGATCATTTCCGGCACGCGGGCCTTGATGGAGTCGAGACCGCGCCAGAGCATCTCGTGATCGTCCCAGACCTGACCGCCGGAGAAGGCGACGACGGGACCTTCGGGCGCGAACTGTTCGCGGCGCTCGCGGGCGCGCTCGGCGAGATAGTTGCGGGCATCGATCATCGAGGCGGTGACCCCGCTCGACACCCGGCTGCCGCGGGTCGGCGAGTAGGGACGGCCAGTCTCGACGCGATAGACTTCGGCGGCATGGTCGCGCATGCATTCCATCGCATCGCGGCACCCCTGCAGTGTCTGGCACAGCAGCTGCGCCTCCTCGAGCTGCGAGGCGTAGATCTCGCTCGGATCGAAGCTGCGGGCGAGATCTCCGAGCTCCTTGGCCGCGTCGTCCTCGCGGTCGCTGAGACGCTTGGCGACGACATGGAAGCTGTTGACGAAGCCCCAGGCGAGGTCGCTCGCGAAAGGCTCGAGCCGCGTGTCGCGAAACACGTCGAACAGCGTCGCCATCACCATTTCCACCGCTGCGCGGGCTTGCTCGGGATCGGGCATCTCGCGTTGCTCGGTCTCGTCGACGGGCGACAGCTTGGCGCGTTCGTCGTGCTCGATGAAAGCACCCTCGTAGATCGAACTCTGGCCGTGATGGCCGGTTTCGCCGGCGATGAAGCTGGCGAGGTCGGCGAAGTTCGTGAAAGACTTGGTCATGTGAGCCTCCATGGCGTTTTTGCTGTCTCATCCCCTCGGATGAGACCTGACTCAGGGCATGCGGTGGTCAGGGAGGTCAGGCACGTTAACCGGGAAGCCGGCCACAGGCCGGACCCCGGTTAACGCCGCGCCAGCGGGGAGTGGGGGAACCGATTTTGTCGGGGTTGCCGGGACGCGTCAGCGGCGCGGCGGCGCCGTCAAAATTGGGGGGGACCGCTCATGCTCGACGGACCGCCAACCCCGCATGCCACACTAGGCAGACACAAGAGAGGAATAGGGGTGTAAAACCTCACCGGCGAGAACAACCGCAAGCGGGATCGTAACCCGGACGGGCGGAGACGAGGCTCAGGCCTCGGCTCCGTGAGGTTAGCCGGGGACCGCGCGCATGCGCGGGCGGCGGCTTAGCGAATAGAGCCCCGGTCCCGTCCTTCTGCCCTGGCGAAGGACGGGATGCGCCAACCATCCATGCAACCGCCCCATCCCCATGTTGCGCCATGCCGCAATCGGGAGCGCAGCGCCCCGAGATCAGGCATATGGGCAATATCCTGCGAGCCAATGCGCTCATGCCGGCAGGAACTTCGGCATCGCGGCTTCCGCCGTGCGAGGGGTGGTCACGCCGGCGCCCGGGACATGGCTGGCACCCGTCCCGGACATTCGACGTCGGCAGCGATCAGACGGGGCCGATCCAGTCCGCGGCCTCACGCCACCCAAGGATGTCGCTGCCACTGTCGGAGACGGCGTCGTTCGAAATGTCGCGCCACGGCGAGCGCGGCCGATAGGTCGGCATGTATCGAGCGGTCATCAGCTCAAAGGTGGCGCAGCTATAGCCGCTGAGGCGAATGGCAAGCACCGGCTGATTCTCCGAAGGAAGATCGAAGAAGACCGAGGTGAAGCCGGACGGAAGCGGCCGGATCGTCGCATCGATCATCGTGCGCGCCAACCGAAGCTCGAGTTCGCCGGCATCGCTGCCCCAGGGATGCGCGTCGATGTCATACAGATCGACGCTCCCGGCGGCGCGCACACAGGAGAATTCGCCCGACCAGCAACGGCTGTCCGGGTGCAGGGCCGTGACCTCGGCGGGAAGACCGGCATCGCCGGTCTCCGAGCGAAGCCAGTCGGCGAGGGCCGGCGTGAGCCGGCCCGAGAGCTTGCGCGCGCGAACCGGCGCCGCGTCGAGTTCGGGAAACTCGACGAGCCACCAGGCGAGGCGGTGATGGAGAAGGACGCCGTAGCAATGCTGTACGGCGGGTCTGGGGGCGGGCTGTGTGGCCATGAGCGGAATCCTTGCTTGAGCGGAAGGACGGGTCAGTGAACTGACCCGTCATGCGCGAAGATGGCATCGGGGCTGATCAGCTGGTGCTCGCCGGCGACCAGCGACCAGGCCGCGGCGAGGTCGTCGTAATATTCGCTGTCGACGATCGCATCGGCACTCGCTTCGCCGAACTGGGCTTGTTCGAACGCGCGGACGTGGGCCGCGTCGGCGGCTTCGGCAATCGCCTGGGCGAGGCGTGCGGCGATCTCGTAGCGGTTGAGGCGGTCTGCCGCACGCCGGATGCGGTCGACCATGGCGGGGTTCGTGGTCTCGATGCCGTGGGCAATGCCGGCGATCTCATCGAAGGTGGCGAGATGGAACATTGTGCTCTCCGTGGAAATGAGGAGGGCGGCCGCTGACGGCCGCCCGTCAGGGATCAGAGGAACTCGATTTCCTCGGCGACGATGTCGGTGTTGTAGTAGGTGCGCCCATCGCGCTCGTTGCGGCTGTAGCGGATCTCGCCGACGACCATCAGCTTGTCGCCTTTCTTCTTGTGGTTGGCGACCGACTTGCCGAGGCCGTTGAAGGCCTTCACCGTGTGGAACTCGTCGTAGGTCTCGGTGTAGCCGTTGTCGTCCTTCTGGACCTGGCCGTCCTTGATCACCGGCTTGGAGGTGACGAGGCTGAAGCTGACGCCGCCCTTGCTGTCGGTGCCGAAGCGGCTGATGTCAGAGGTGATGCGGCCTGAGAGAAAAACCTTGTTCATGGTCGTGTACCTTTCGCGTGTCCGTCAGCGGGCCGACCCCGCTGGGATGAACAGTCGCGAAAGCCCGTGAACGAGGGAGCGCCGCACCGGAGCGCCAGCGACGGGGAACCTGCGATTTTTCGGGTGGTGCGGGCAGAGGCCGCCAGGCCTCAACACGGCCGCAAAATCGGGGGTTGCGACGGTCCCGCACGGGCGTAGCGTTCATCCCGACAAGCGGGTGGCCGGATGGCGGACAGGAGACGGGGACGCACCGACTGTGGAAGGCTCGATCCCGGCCGCTTGCCCTCAACCAGCGCGGCCGATGGCCGGGCGATGGGCCTCCTGCTTTGCCCGGTCGCGGGCTCCGGTCAAGGCGGCCGCCAGTGGGCGCGGTGTGCGCCGACCGCCTCGATGATCCCGCGGGCCGCCTGCAGCCGGAGGCCGGGCCACATTCCAGAGACGATGAGATTGGCCGGCGGGTCCGTCCCGGGCGAGCGCGCCGGATCCCGCGCTTCGGCAGGAAGGGCGCCGCTGATCGCAGCCGTCACGGCGGCAGGTGATCACCGGTGCTGCGGTGGGGACTGTCACGGCCGCCGGATGGGAACCGGGAAGGTTCGGCTGTAACGGGGCGGATATCGAAGCCGAGCCAGGTGAAATGATTATACTGGTCGATGACCACTGACGTGCCGTGCGCGAGCCGGCGGGATCGCCAACGGCGTCGGGAATGGCCAGCTCCTGGCCCGCCTTGTCGCTCTTCGTGGCGATCGCGGCCGTGAAAGCGCGCTGACTCTGCACAGCGATCACAATGACTGGACGTGTCTTGATGCCCTCGTCCCGACCGGCCTACTGGTCACGGGTGAAGAGATAGACACAGTGGAGGATGTCGCCGACCTTAAGGAGCGGCGTCATCGTTCCAAACGTCCTGTCCTATTTCTTCGGCGGAGGGCTTCGCGGCCTCGAAAAGATCCCGATGCGCGTCGGGCATTTGATCGGCATCGGCGGCGTTAAGATCGAACACCGCAAGAATCTGTCCAGCGGCGAGCCGTTCGAAATAGGCGGCCTCGACAATAGTGATGTCTGGACGCCCATGTTTTGTGACGGTGATTGGTTCTCGCTGGCTGATATCCGGATATTGACCGGTATGATTGTGGAAGGCCGTCCGCGGAACTTTCTTCTTCGTTGTCGACCGCAAGGTTTCCGCATTCATGGCACGGTCCAGGCGGAATAATCGGCATATACCAAATATGGCAATTTTAGTAAGTTCGAGAAATACCGCCGCCAAACAAGAACAGGGTCCGCTTCGCGTGAAACGAAGCGGACCCTGCGGGAATCGTGCCCGGCCTGGAGGCGCGGGACCGGGCACGACGGGGGGATTTCAGCTGACGGTTTCGGGTTCCTCCACCTGTTCGGCCGTACGCTGACGACGCTGACGCCGGCCGCCTTCGGGCTGTTCGCCACCAAAGGCGTGCTCTGCCGACGACTGGCCGAGGCCGGCCTCGGCGCCCTGGGCCGGCGCGCCGGCGGTTTCGCCTTCGCCGGGCAGCGGCGGCAGCGCGTCATCGGCCTTGCGCGCCATCTCCGAGGCGAGGTCGCGCCGCCGCGTCGGACGCGACCAGACCACGTTGTAGCTGCCGTCCTCCTGGCGGAACGCGGAAATGTAAAGCGGCGCCGCCAGGCTCGGATCCTCGATCTTCCCGTTGAGGAACGCCTCGCCCGTGCCGTTCGAGAACAGCTCGAACAGCGCCCCAACCTGCACCCACGCCCGCGATGCCGACAGCGCCAGCACCTCGAACTTCGGCGCCTTCGGATTGGCCGAGTGCACCTCGCGCAGCGCAATCGTCATCGCAATCGTCAGCGTCTCGATCTTGCCGACGAAAATACCGCCTTCATTCTGCTTGATCGAACCAATGTTCATGGAAAGTCTCCTGGATGATGGTCTCGAACACTGTGTCCGGGACACCGTCCTTCCTCCCCCTCCTCTCCTCGGCCGTTCGGCCGAGCCAGCGCGCAAGCGCCATAGCCGAGGCCCGCGTCCGCGGCCTCGGGACGATCCGGTCGATCCATGGATCGATCCGAACAGCCCCCGCCTGGTCCCGGCCTGATCAACCCCACCCCCGACGCCAATCGTCGGGCAGCAGATCAGACGCAGGAGATGATCGGCCATCGCGAAACGCTCGCGCGTCAGGCCGCTGGCTTTGGCGAGTTGGCTCCAGGATGCCGGAATTCGACTGGGCTTCTTCCGTGCGCAGCTATTCCGCAGGACCGCAATCTGGGATGGTGGCCCGTCAACGGCGGACAGTCGCGTTCAGGCGTAGTGCGGCCGGACCTCGGGAAAGGCCGGGGGCGCCGTCCATTCGAAGACGATGGCAGTATAACGGCCGCCATCATAAAGGACGGAATCGACGCGGCGACGATGACGCTGTAGCCGTTCGAGCAGGCGGTTGGCGCGGTCAGCCAACTGGATGGCCCGCGCTTCGGTCGGCGCCAGCGCGAGAAGGCGGGCCAACTCGCCGGTGTCGTACCACCAGCCACCCTCTTCTGCTCCACCATAGGCGCGGTCAATCTCATAAAGGGCGATGATGTAGCGCATGTGCGGCTCCTTCAGTTGAGTGGGGCCGGGAGCGCCAGCCATTCGGGCTGGTCGTCGGCAATGGGCGGATCGAAGTTCGCGGCCTCGGCCTCGGAAAACACCGTGGCGCCAGCAAGCGAGCCGAAGCCCGAATGGCTGTTCCAGAAGAGCAGGCCGGCCTCTGCGTCGCGCGTGACAAGGACGTATCCGTCGACACCTTCGTGGTGACCGCGCGCGATAGCGCGATCGAGGAGCCGGGACGAACCTGCGAACTCGAGCCCGTCTTCGCGGATGACGACATAGCCGCCGCCGAACTCACCGGGGCGCAGGCGATCGCAATCGAGCGCATATTCGAAGCCAAACGGCAGAGCCGATTTCGCGGTCGCCTGGATCAGCAGCGCGGCGGTTTCGACATCGACCTGGTCGCCGTAGAACCAGACCTTGCAACGGCCTGACCCATCGGACGGATCGACCTGCAGCGAGAAGCTGAGGCGTGGATAATCGAGATCGCTGAAGATCGCGCGAAATCCACCGAAGGGATCGGCCTCGATCGACGGGAAGCACGACGTGAAGGATTCGCCGAGCGCGGCATAAGCTGCGGCAAGTTCATCCTGCTCGAAACCAGAATCATCGAGAATTCCTGTAGCATCTTCGATCTGGCGCAGGACTTCGGCCTCGGCCTCGGTAACGGTGAGCACAAAGCTCGCTTTGACGAAATGGTTGGCCATGTTCGCTCCTCGCGAAAAATAGGTTCGGGACAGTCAGGTCTCCGGCCTCGGAGACATGTCCTGCCCCTTCCCCCTTCCCTGCTCCTCTTTGCGTGCGCGAAGCGCAGATGCGGCGAGGCGCGCGGAGGAGAGCCTCGGTCTCGGTCAGTGGCTTACAGAAGGCGTGGGCACCGTCAGCGAGTCCAAGCGTATCGCCGACACCAGCACGTCGGGAGACAAGGCCTGCGGCGCGCCGGGGAAGGTTTTGCTCATTCTGGCCGCTCATCCGATAATTTCTGGAAACTTTCACAATTTGGAAGTATGAGGAAATTCATGTCATCCTTGGCACAGCAGATCACGGCAGCAGGGCTGGCCGACCATATCCTGAGCGAACGCCAGCTTGGGCGGTTGCTGGGCGGCGGGGATGCGCGGCGCTACGGCCTCGTAAACCGTGCCCTCAAGGATGGCTCCCTGCTTCGGGTGAAGCGCGGCACATATCTTCTGGGGCGAGACTATCGCAGCCAAACCGTACATCCCTTCGCCATTGCCCAGAGTCTCGTACCAGGCAGCTATATCTCGCTCGAAAGCGCGCTGACCTGGCATGGCTGGATTCCCGAAGCGGTTTTCACCACCGCCAGCGTGACACCGGGACGCAAAACGCTGCACTTCGACACGCCGGACTTCGGGGCGTTCAGCTTCCACCCTCTCGCCATTGCCGATTATCGGTTCCTGATCGGCGTTGATCGGGTCCAGATGGGCAAACTCACCGCCTTCGTCGCCCAGCCTTTGCGGGCGCTGATGGACTTGGTTGCCCTGCGCAAGGAACAATGGAGCGGGGTCGAATGGCTGACCCATGGCATGCGGATCGACCCGGACAGGCTCGTCTCGCTTCGACGAAAGGATTTCGCCAAGCTCAGATCCACCTACAAGCACAAGGCCGAGAACGCCTTTCTCGCCGCGCTCGAATACGCCGTCATGGCCCGAAAGGCTTCCAATCATGATTGACATCATCCAGGAAAAGCTGCGCAGCTACGATGCGGCCAACGCCCTCGAAGAGGAAAATGCCGTCAAGGAAATCCTCCAGGAGATCGCGCTTTACGCCCTGTGGCGCGGCGATTTCTTCGATGTCGCCCTGTTTCAGGGAGGCACCTCGCTGCGTATCCTTCATGGCCTGCCGCGTTTTTCAGAAGACCTCGATTTCCTCCTCCGCGCGCCCGATCCGGATTTCGATTGGTCGCCTTATCTCACGGTTCTGGTCGACGTGTTCGGCCAGTTCGGCCTGAAGCTCGACGCGCGGCCCAAGGCGAAAATGGACAGCGCGATCCGCCAGGCGCTCCTCAAGAATGATTCGATCGCCAGCCAGCTCGACCTTATCTTTGCCGGGACAGGCAAGCCCCGGACGATCCGCATCAAGTTGGAAATCGATGTCAATCCCCCCGCCGGCTCCGGCGAAGATGCCACCTATCTCGATTTTCCGGCCGACTATGAAGTGCGACATCAGGATCTGCCGTCCAACTTCGCGCTCAAGATCCATGCGCTGCTCTGCCGGGGCTTCCTCAAAGGTAGGGACTGGTACGATTTCTCCTGGTATGTCGCAAAGGGAACTGCCCCCAATCTGCCGCTCCTGCGCGCGGCGCTGATTCAAGCCGGACCGTGGGCTGGTGACGAGAGCATTGCCGTCAATATGCCCTGGCTGAAGGACGCGCTGGGCAGCACGATCGCCGGTCTCGACTGGAAAGCGGCGGCCGAAGATGTGCGCCGCTTCCTGCGTCCGGCTGAATTCAAATCGATCGACCTGTGGAGCGAGCGCTTCTTCATGGCGAAGCTGGACCGGCTGGTTCCGCCCCCCGGACAGAATGCGAATGCATGATTGCCCGTCGCCAGGGCAAGCGCTCGACGCCTGACTCAAGACCTATGGAACCGTGCGCGATGGCAACTCGGGTCATCTCCTGCCCGAGCAACAGTAGGAGATCGATAACGAGCGGGTTGCTCTGCACGTTGGAAAACTTCTAGTCGCCGAAATCCCGCCAGCGGCCGACCAGTTCGATCATCTCGGCCTTGCAGCCGAAGGCATCCGGATAGATCGCGCCTTCATGTTGACCGAGGAAACCGACGATCGTCGTGATGTGGGTCGCGATCGTCGCGTCGACGCCGAACAGATCGGCGATAGGAAAGTGCCCGCAATCCTCGCCGTTCCACCAGGCCAGAAGGAAGTTTGCGACCCGGCGTGATTGGCCGGTGTCGGATCGGGCAATTGCGATGAGACGATCGAGGGCGTTGTCTGCGGCGGCCTTGCTGAAGGGTCCCTGATCCATGAGATCAGGCTACAGCAGCGTTGGGTGCGGGTGAACCGGAAATAGCAGGATCCAGCCCCGGCGAGCCGGCGGGATTGCCGCGCAACATCCAGGGCATCGGCTGGATGAGCCGTGCCCAGTCGGCGAAAGACGGAATGCGCCCCAGATCTTCGGTGACGTGCGCCTCCCCGATCAGACGCACCGGCACCTGACGTCCGTCGCTGTTGCGAACGGTCACGCCAAAAATCGTCTCGAGCAGGAAAATCCCCTCGGCATGGTGCCTGAGCGCCCGGTGGCGCGGATCAGCGATGATCTTCTTGGATTCATCGAACCATTGATGAAGGGCGATATAGTCGCCCGGCACGCCGCCCCAGCGGCGCGCCGAGCTGAGCGCATGAAAATAGCAGTGAGACATGGATCACAGCTCCGTCTCGGTGGTGTCGTAGTCGATGAACCGGGCATTATGCGTGATGGTCACGCCTCCCGAGGCGACATCGATGACGATCTCTCCGTAGGCGCCCTCGCCATTTTCCCAGCCACCATGATGGTCGCAGACGGCATTTTCAGCAAAAGACGACAGGGCGTCCTCCAGTTGCAATGCGGAACTGCGAACGTTTCCACCATAGTCGACGGCGTAATGGTCGCACAGCACCGAAGGCAATTCCCGGACAGACTGGCCGCCATAGGCGGTGACATCGCCCATCATGCCTTCATCACCGCCACCATCATAGCTGATGTCGACGCGTGTGATACCATGCTCCCGCAGGATAGGCAGGAACGCGCTCTTGCAGCGCGCTTCGACACGCCGGACGGCGGCGGCATGCTCTGCGATCTCGGCCTCGATACGAGCCTGAATGGCGGCCTGGTCGGAGGTAAGTTGCGTCGGTATCATACTGGTGTCTCCTCAAGCGAGCGGTTCGCGGCCTCGGCGCAGCGAGGGTAGGCGGCGGCGAGATTGCGATGAAGGATCTCGAAGTCGGGAATGGGGAACCGTCCCAACGGGTCGGGCCGCGTCGCGAGCAACGCACCCATGACGATGTCGTCGATACGGTCCCGGTCGACCGCGGGGGCACGGCCGTCGTCGTAGCGGACCGGCGGCGCGAAACCGGCTTCGACCCAGCTGGCGAGACCGTCCTGGGCGGCCTCGACATAGGCCGCGACCGAGGGATCGCGACGATAAGCGCCCGCATCGACCTTGAGACCGAGCGTGCGATAGATGCCGAAGTCGTGCCGGTTGGTGATAAAGACGAGGGCACACCCGTCCGGGGGCGGGCCGAAGCGGGCGATGACGGCGGCCCGATAGGCGGCGACCTCAAGCCGGTTGAGGCGCTCGAAGTCGGGGGTGTGGCCGAGCTGCGCGCAATCCTCGTGTCCGGGCGCGCCGCCGAGGTCGATGATGTCGGACATGGCCTTCTCCTGTTGCGTGAACACAAAGGCACACCCCCCTCCTCTCTCCGGCCATGAGGTCAATGGACGGCAAAGGCCCCCCGATCCGCTATGGAGCTGAAGGTCATCTCAAGGGTTAGGGTCGATCGCGAAGCGTGTGGCGGCGGCCCGCCGCTGGAGCGAGCCGATGCGCTAGACGAAAGCCATGCGGTGATTGCCCGGCATCCGGTCAATGAAGGTCGGCGATCCAGTTCTCGACTTTGAGTGCGCGTATCCGCGAGAAGTCTGTGATATTCGCGGTCACCAGCACCGCTTCCAGGGCATAGGCATGGGCAGCGATGAACCAGTCATTTGGCCCGATAGGCTTGCCGGCTGCTTCCAGCTCTGCGCGAATACCGGCATATTCAGTGTCGGCGGGGACATCGAGGGCAAGGATCTGGAGGCTGTCCAGAATGGCCTCGATCTGCGCCAGCAGCCGCGGCGAACCCGCTCTGGCGCAGCCGTAGCGGAGTTCCGCCGCGGTGATGATGCTGACACAGATCGCATCCGGGCCCACTTCGGCGATGCGTGCGGCAACCGATCCTTGCGGATTGCGGGCAAGCTCGGAGACGGTATTGGTGTCGAGCATATAGAGCCCGCTCACAGGTCGATGGCCTTTATCGGGAGCAATGTGTCCTCGACATCGGGAAACTGATCATCGGGCCCGAGCGGCTGCAGGGATGCGAGGACTTCCAGAAGATTCTTGCGGCGTACCGGTTCGATAATGAGGCGGTCGCCATCGCGATGGATCATCACGCGGTCCTTCGCCCATGACCGGCGCGAAGTCGCCGACCAGGTCGTCTCGGGCGATTTGCGCGGATTTGTGGTGATCCCGCAGGATTTCGAGCAGCGCCTGGCCGATCGCGGCACGCGGCCTCTGGTGCAGATCATCGCCGACGGTTCGCAGCCCAATACCGCCAACTATGTCACCAACTATGCGCAGGGCGTGGTGCAGACCTGGCGGGGCGGGCTTGATGGCGAGACGCCACGCGCAGCCGTCACGATGGAGCCGCGCTACTGGTTCAACGCCGAACTGGAAAGCCGCCGCGCGCTGGTGCCCGGCGCGATCGCCATCGTCATGACCATCATCGGCACCATGCTGACCGCGCTGGTGGTGGCGCGCGAATGGGAGCGCGGCACGATGGAAGCGGTGCTCTCCACGCCCGCATCGGTCGCGGAGATCCTGATCGGCAAGCTCCTGCCCTATTTTGCGCTCGGCATGCTGGCCACGCTCGGTGCGACCGCGCTGGCGGTCTTCGTGTTCGGCGTGCCGCTGCGCGGATCGCTGGCGGCGCTCCTGCTGCTTTCGGCCACCTTCATGGTGCCGGCGCTGGGCCAAGGGCTGCTGATTTCGTCTGTCACCCGCAACCAGTTCCTGGCCGCGCAGATCGCCTTGTTCTCCGGTTTTCTGCCGGCCTTCATGCTGTCGGGCTTTCTCTATGAGATCGACGCGATGCCCGCGCCGATCCGGGCCATCACCTGGGCGATACCGGCGCGCTATTTCGTCTCTTCGCTAAAAACCGTCTTTCTGGCCGGCGACATCTGGGCCGTCTTCGTGCCGAACCTGCTGGCGATGGGCGCCATCGGCGTCCTGTTTTTCCTCCTGGCCAAGCGCGCCACGCGCAAGAATCTGGAGTGACGAGCCATGACGCGGCACAATGGCTATCTCTCTTTCACCCGGCTGCGAGCCCAGTTCGTCAAGGAAGTGCTGAGCATCCTGCGCGATCCGCGCAGCCGCATGGTGGTGTTCATGCCGCCGCTGCTGCAACTGCTGGTGTTCGCCTTCGCCGCGACGCTCGAAGTGCGCAACGTCGATATTGCCGTGCATAATCAGGATGCGGGCCGCTGGTCGCATGAACTGATCGCGCGGCTCGATCGGGCCGACTTCATTACCCAGGTCTATCGCGTGACCGACGGTCAGGAACTGGGACGCCTGATCGACCAGGGCAAGGTGATCGCGGCGCTCGACATCCAGCCGGACTTTTCGCGCGCAATCGCTGCCGGAGACAGCGGCCGTATCCAGCTGTTGATCGACGGCCGGCGCAGCAATTCGGGACAGATCACCGCCAGTTATCTCTCCGCCATCGCCGCCGAAGTCGGCGCGGAGGCCAACCCCGGCACAGGTCCTGCGACGCCAGTGGCGGTACGCAACTGGTTCAATCCCAATCTGACGTATCGCTGGTTCATCGTCCCGGGCCTCTCCGGCATCCTGGCGTTCTTCAGCGCACTGCTCATAACCTCGCTGTCGATCGCCCGTGAACGCGAACTGGGAACCTTCGACCAGTTGCTGGTCTCACCAACCTCCACGCCGGAAATCATCCTGTCCAAATCCTTGCCGGCGCTGGTCATCGGCACCATGCTCGGACTTCTGATGATGGCCGCGGCCGCGGGACCGTTCCGGATTCCGTTCAACGGGTCGTTCGCGCTGCTGTTTGTCAGCCTGGTCCTGTTCATCCTGTCGGTGGTGGGCATCGGTCTGATGATTTCGGCGATCAGCGCGACCCAGCAACAGGCCATCCTGGGCGCCTTCGCCATCGGCGTGCCATCCGTCCTGATGTCGGGATTTGCCACGCCGGTCGAGAACATGCCCATGCTGCTGCAATGGCTGGCGCAGGCGATTCCACTCACCCATTTCCTGGTCATCGTCGAGGGCAGCTTTCTCAAAGCCATGGCGCCGGGCGACATATTTGCCAGCCTCTGGCCATTGGCGATGATCGCCCTGGTGTCGCTCACCATGGCCACCATCTTCGTTCGAGGACGCCTGCAATGAGATCGCCCCGCCACAGTCATGCGCCGTCATTGTCTGATACGGGCGGACGTTCCCCGCGATGGTCGCGCTACGCAATATTGATAGCTGGCTGCAGTTCGTTGACGGCCTGTATGGTCGGCCCCAACTACCGGGCGCCACCTGCCGTTGACACGGGTAGTGGCTGGAGCCGGCCGGTTGGGGAAGCGTCGGCGCCAACGGACCTGGACCGCTGGTGGAGGGCCCTGGGCGATCCCGAACTGGAGAGGCTGGTCGATACCGCACTGGCGCAAAATCTCGATATCCGTCAAGCCACCGCACGGATCGACGAGGCGCGCGCGCTGCGAGACCGCGCCGCTGGCCGGCAACTGCCCACGGTTTCTGCTGGCGCCAGTGTGAACCAGCGTCGGCAAAGCGAGAACGGCCCGCTGCCCGTTGGGTCCATTCCCGGCCTCGATGCGTCTCAGACGATCTACGATGCCGGCTTCGACGCGGCCTGGGAACTCGACCTGTTCGGCGCGAACCGGCGGGCGCTGGAAGGCGCGAACGCCCGCTTGCAGGCAAGTGAAGCGGAGGCGCAGGGCGTGCGTATGCGGATCGCGGCCGAAGTCGCACGCGCATGGTTCGAGGCGACCGGCGCCAGAGAAGAATTACGCGCGCAGCGGGCGACGGTGGCGACGCTGCACCAGACGCTGGAACTCATGCGCGGTCGCGCGGCGCTCGGCGATGTTGCCGGTGCCGACGTGGACGCAACCCATGAACGCTGGGCCGCCGCCAACGCCCTGCTGCCGGGCATAGAGGCGCGGCAGCGTGCGGCAGTGCTCGGCCTTGGTGTCCTGCTCGGCTCACCGCCGGAACGTGAACTCAAGCTGCTCGATGCAACTGCATCGTCTCTCATACTGCCGGCGCTGCCCGTGGGGGAACGGGCCGATATATTGCGGCGTCGCCCCGATGTTCTGGCTGCCGAACGGCGCCTCGCCGCCAGCACCGCCGATATCGGCGTGGCGACCACCGAACTGTTTCCCAAGCTCTCTATCGCAGCGGGCGGCGGATTTCAGGCGCTTAGCACGGGCGACTGGTTCGACACCTCCAGCACCCGCTACTCCATCCTGCCGCTCATTTCCTGGCGCTTGTTCGACGGCGGCCGCGTGCGCGCGGAGATACGCGCGCGGGAGGCCGTTCAGCGGCAGGCCGCGCTGGGCTATGAACAGGCCGTCCTGGCCGCATTGGGCGACGCGGAGCGCGCCTTGAGCGACTATGACGCCGGACGCGATGCGCTCGCGCGGCGTCAAACGGCGCTGGACGCTGCGCGTCGAAGTGTCGGCCACGCCGAGGCCCGTTTTGCCGCCGGCGATATCGCGGGGATTGAACTGCTTGCGGCCGAGCGCCTCCTGCACGAAGCTGAAACCGCCTGTGCCCGCGCGCATGCCACAACGGCGGTGCAACTGGTGGCGTTGTACAAGGCGATCGGTGGGGGCTGGGACTTGCCCGATGCGCCGACTTCCAAACACGTTTCAATTGGTGCCACAGTGGGAGAAGGGCAATGAATGACGCTGACGGGAACAGCAAGGAACCGGCCGCGCACGACTGGGCGGGGGAAGCGGGCACACGCTGGCTCGCCCAGCTCGACCGTTTCGAGAGCATGATCGAACCGATCGGCGCAGCGCTGCTCGCGCGAGCAGCCTATGTTGCCGGGGAGAAGGTGGTCGATATCGGCTGCGGCGGCGGCTGGACGACGAGGCGGATCGCCGAAAGGACGGGCAACACGGGATTGGCGCTCGGCCTCGACATATCGCCCGAACTGGTGGCGGCGGCAACGGATCGGGCGCAGCGCGCCGGTCTTGCCAACATCCGCTTCGAACAAGGCGACGCCGCGACGGCCATGCCCGAAGAAGCCCCCTTCGACCGGCTGCATTCCCGCTTCGGCACGATGTTCTTTCCCGAACCCTATGCCGCATTCGCCAATCTGCGCCGGATGCTGCGTGCCGGTGGACGGCTCGACATCGCGGTGTGGGCGCCGATCGCCGACAATCCGTGGCAGCGCAATGTCATGGCCGCGATCCGCCGGCATATCGACCTGCCCACGCCGCAGCCGCGCGAGCCCGGCCCCTTCGCGCTGGGCGAGCAGGATTATGTCACCGATCTTCTGCAAAGCGCCGGCTTCTGTGACATATCGTTCGACGCCTGGACGGGCGAGCAGCGCGTCGGCGGACCCGGCAGCGATCCCGAGAGCGCCACCCGCTTCGTGCTCGACGGCATGCAGGTCGGCGATCTCGTCCGGGCGAGCGGGGACGACACACGCGCAGCCGTTCACCGCAGCCTGGTCGAACTGTTCGAGCGCAATTGCGATAATGAAGGTGTTCGCATGGGCGCGAAAGCCTGGCTGGTGAGCGCCCGCGCGTGACCTGGCGTCAACCGCCATCCTCATCGTGAACCACCCACAGGCTATGCGAATCGATTTCCAGCTTGAGCAGGGCGCGGGCCGCTTCCGATCGCGCCATGATCTCGGACCGGCGCGCTTCACCCGCCTGACGGCGGGCATAGAGCAGGTCGGCAAGGTCGATCTGGCCGAGCTGGTAGCCACGTTCGGTTCGGGCCAGCGCACTAGCGGCGCTTTGCGCTGACAGATCCGTGTTTTTCCACGCCTCCAGCCGCAATGTGGCGCTGGACAGATCGGCATCCGCGATGGCCCTCACGGTCCGCTGGACGGACATATGCTCAAGCTGCGCGGCATTGCCTTCCGCGGAAGCCCGGTCCGCCGCCGCGCGTCTGTGACCGCCGCCCAGCGGCATCGACATGACCACCCCCGCGCCCTGCTCCATGCCGCTCCGCTCACTGAACAGCCGGACGCCGAAGGACGGATCGGCAATCCGGTCCGCGCGAACACGCTGCGCAACGACCGCCAGCCGCTGCGCCTCGCGCTCGGCGGCGCGGATTTCATGGCTGCGTTCGATCACCAGATCCCGCATCGCCGCAAGTCTCTGGGCCGGAACCATCGCGACGGACGTTTCCGGCGGCTCGATGGGCAGCGGTATTTCTGGAAAATTCGCGGCAAGCGCCACACGCGCCTGTTCGCGCGCCGCGAGCGAGTTCGCGGCCTGGGCCTGGGCCTGAGCCATTGCCGCCATGGCCTGATCAACATCGAGCGCCGCCGCATCGCGCAGCGCCACGCGCCGGCGCAGCGCGGACAGCTCCTTTTCCAGCCAGCGCACCGTATCGAGGTCGTTGCGATACAGCGCGCCGGCGACCAGCCAGTCGTTCCAATAGCCGGAGAGCAGCAAAGCCGTCTGATGCCGGGCATCCTCCATCCGGTTTTCCGCGACCTCTATGCCCAGGGCGCCCGCCTCGCGATCGAGCGCCGCCTTGCCCGGCAGGCGGAACGGTCGGGCGATCGTGGCGTCGAACTCGTCATAGCCGCCTTCCCTGTCCACGCTGCGGCGAACATAGCTGCCGGTAACGGCAATCTCATGGGTCCCCTTCGCCAGCATGTCGCGGTCGGCACGGGCGGCGTCCACCCGTGCCCGCGCGGCCGCCACGGCCGGATGATTGTCCAGCGCTTCGGCAACCTTTTCGCTCGGCGGCAAATCGGCGCGCTGGGCAAGCGCCCCAGCGGGTGTGAGCAATGCGACAAGCGCCCCGAGGATGATCGGCGATCTCATGCGATCCTCCCCCGGGCTGACACCGGGACTACGTGCCAGCGCACTGGCAGCGACCGCTTCGATTGGGTGACCGCGTCAACCAGTGTCCCCAGAGCGTCCTCATCGACAATCAGTTCCAGCGCGTTGCGGCGCAGAAGGCCCGACACCCGTTCCGCCGTGCTGGCGTCGCCGAAGTCCCAGCCGCGCACCGCCTGCTCGGCGATATGGATCGGCGCGTCGCAGGCGGCGCGGAGTGCGTCAGTCACGCTATCGGCGTCATGCGAGGCGCAATGGAAGGTCAGCAGGATGTCAGCCATTGTCGGTTTCTCCCGCGCTTTCGCCGAAACGCTCGAACAGGATCGGCAGCAGAATGAGCGTCAGCAGGGTGGAGGTGATGAGGCCGCCGATCACGACGATGGCGAGGGGGCGCTGGATCTCCGATCCCGGGCCGGTCGCGAACAGCAGCGGCACAAGGCCGAAGGCCGTGATGCTGGCGGTCATCAGGACGGGACGCAGGCGCCGTTCGGCGCCGAGGCGCACCGTCTCGGTCATGCTCCGCCCATCGGCGCGGAGCTGGCGGAAATAGGTGACCATGACCAGTCCGTTGAGCACCGCGATGCCGAGCAGGGCGATAAAGCCCACCGAGGCGGGAACCGACAGATATTCTCCCGAAGCCCAGAGCGAGACGATCCCGCCGACCATGGCGAAGGGGATGTTGACAAGGATGAGCACCGAGGCGCGCATCGAGCGCAGCGTCGCCAGCAGAACGAAGAAGATCAGGAGCAGCGCGATCGGGATCACGACCGCCAGCCGGGCCGAGGCGCGCTGCTGGTTTTCGAACTGCCCGCCCCAGACGATGCTGTAGCCGGCGGGCAGTTTGACCTTCGCGCCGACCTCGCCTCTCGCTTCATCGACATAGCCGACCAGGTCGCGCCCCGAGACGAACGCCTGCACCAGCGCAAAGCGCGACCCGTTCTCATGGTCGAGCTTGACCGGCCCCTCGGTCCGCTCGATCCGCGCCATGTCGCTGACCCGGGCGACTATGCCGGTCGGCGTATGCAATTGCAGATCGGCAAAACGGGCGGGATCGGCGCGCAGCGCCTCGTCGCCGCGAATGACGATCGGCACGCGCTTCTGGCCATCGGCGACGATACCGACATGGGCGCCTTCGACCTGCGCGCGCAGCGCATCCTGTATGCGGTCGACCGGCATCCCGAAGCGCCCGGCGGCGGCGCGGTCGATGTCGAGCTGGAGATAATCAACGCGGTCATTGGCGACGGTCAGCACTTCGGAGGCGCCATCGACGTTCGACAATATCTGCTGCACCTGATCTGCAAGTTCGCCCAGCGTCGCCAGATCCGGCCCGAAGATCTTGACGGCAAGATCGCCGCGCGCGCCGGTCAGCATTTCGGAAACGCGCATCTCGATCGGCTGGGTGAAGCTCGGCTCGATGCCGGGCAGGTCCGCCATCGCCTTGCGCATGTCCTCGACGATGAGATCCTTGTCGCCGCGCCATTCGGAGCGCGGCTTCAGGCGGACGAAGTTGTCGGTTTCATTGGGGCTCATCGGATCGAGGCCGATTTCGTCCGATCCGACGCGCGCAATCACGTCCTGCACTTCCGGCACGCGCATCAGCGCGCGCTGCGCGGCCATGTCGCCCTGGACCGACTGGTCGAGATCGATGGAGGGCAGCTTGGTGAGCTGGACGATGATCGACCCTTCATCCATCGTCGGCATGAAGGTCTTGCCGACCGCGCCATAGGCGATGCCGGCGAGGACGAGCCCCGCCGCCGACAGCCCGTAGACCAGCCGCTTGCGCGCGAAGGCGCCGTCGAGAAGCCCCCGGTAGCGAGGGCCGAGCTGGCGCATCAGCCACGGCTCGCCATGATGGCCGCTTTTAAGGCCAAAGGATGCAAGCACGGGGACCAGGGTGAGCGCGAGCAGCAGCGAACCGGCGAGCGCGAAGACGATGGTGAGCGCAACCGGCGCGAACAATTTGCCTTCGAGGCCCTGCAATGACAGCAGCGGCAGGAAGACCAGCGCAATGATGGCGATCCCGGCCGAGACCGGCACGATGACTTCGCTTGCCGCCTGATAGACGAGGTTAAGGCGCGGGGTTCCCTCCTCATGCGCCCGGCCGAGCCGTTCGACGATATTTTCCACCACCACGATCGACCCGTCGACCAGCAGGCCGATGGCGATAGCCAGGCCCCCAAGGCTCATGAGATTGGCGGACAGGCCCATGCCCTGCATGAACAGAAAGGTGATGAGCGCCGCCAGCGGCAGGGTGACGGCGACAATCGCCGCCGCGCGCCAGTCGCCCAGGAACAGAATGAGCAGCACGACGACAAGGACGGCCGCTTCGAGCAGGGCTTTCTCGACCGTGCCGACGGCGCGCGCGATCAGGTCGGACCGATCGTAAAAGACATCGACATGGGTGCCGGCGGGCAATGTGCTTTCGATTTCCGCGAGGCGGGCGCGGACACCATCGACCACCTGCCGCGCATCGGCCCCGCGCAGTGCGATCACCAGCCCCTGCACGGCTTCGGCCCGCCCATTCTTGCTCACCGCGCCATAGCGCGTCAGACTGCCGGTGCCGACCGTCGCGACATCGCCCAGCCGAACGATGCGGTCGTTCCGGCTGACGACAACGAGTTGCTGGAGATCCTCGACCGACCGGATTGCGCCGACCGCGCGCACGATCAGAGATTCCTCGCCGCTTTTCAGGCGTCCCGCGCCATCGTTGCGGTTGCCGCTTTCGATCGCCGTCTCGATGTCCGCGATGGAGAGGCCTGCCGCCGCAAGCGCAACAGGATCGGGCCTGACCTCGAAGGTCCGCACATAGCCGCCCAGCGCGTTCACGTCAGCGACGCCGGGAACGGTGCGCAGCGCCGGACGGATGGTCCAGTCGAGCAGTTCGCGCTTCTCCTGTAGCGAGAGCGGCCCCTCGATCGTGAACATGTAGATGTCCGAAAGCGGCGTAGAGATCGGCGCAAGGCCGCCGCTGACCGACGCGGGCAGATCGCGCATCACATTCGACAGTCGCTCCGCCACCTGCTGGCGCGCCCAATAGATGTCGGTGCCGTCGACAAAATCGATGGTGATGTCGGCGATGGCGTATTTGGCGGTGGAGCGCAGGATCGCCTGATCGGGAATGCCGAGCATTTCCATCTCGATCGGTGTGATGACGCGGCTTTCCACCTCCTCGGGCGTCATGCCCGGCGCCTTGAGGATGATCTTCACCTGCGTCTGGGCGATGTTCGGATAGGCATCGACGGGAAGCGTCATGAAGGCCCAGGTGCCCAGCCCGGCAACGGCCAGCGCCAGCGCGATGACGAGCAGGCGCCAGGAGAGCGAGGCGGCGACCAGCGAACGCAACATGGCCCGGACCTATCGCGACAAAGCGAGCGCCTTGAGCGCGCTCGTGCCGGAAACGACCACCTGCTCGCCCGGCCTGACGCCGGACAGCAGCACGGTCTGTCCCCCAACGGAACCGCCTATCTTCACGTCGCGGATCGCATATCCGCCGCCGGTGGCGACGAAGACGATAGTCTTGTCCCCGATCATGGCGGTCGCGCCGGAAGGCACGCTGACGGCGCCGGCCGGCGCCGGGCCGGACAGCGACATGCTGGTCGTGCGCCCCGCGACGATGCCCGGCCCGGCGGGAATCTCGGCCTTGAGCATGGCGGAACGGGTGGCGGGGTCTATCGTCGAGCCAACGGCGGTGACGCGCCCGGCGATGTCGGGTTCGATCACTACGGTCATGCCGGGCCGGACCGCGCCGACGAGCCGCTCGGGCAACTGGCCGACAACCTCATAGCGGTTGGCGGCGTCGATCACATAAGGCGCGGTGGTTCCGTCCACGGGATTGCCCGTCTGGATGTTGGCGGTCGTGACGCGCCCGGCGATCGGCGCGGTCAGCGTATAGGTGCCGCCCCTCCCCTCGCCATTGACCATTTTGAGGATGCGCGCCTTTTCGGCGACATCGGCGCCTGCTTCGGCCGCCAGTGCATGGGCTTCATCAGCGCGCGCGCCGGCGATGATGCCTTCGCGGGCAAGCTGCGAGAGCCGGGCCGCGTTCGACCGCGCGACCCCTGCCCGCGCATTGGCGCGCGTCAGGTCGGCCCCCATCGTCAGCACGTCGCGGCTGGAAATAACCGCGAGCGGCTGGCCCTGCCGGACGGTATCGCCTTCAACCACCAGCGTCCGCATGACCACGCCGGGAAAGGTCGCGGCCACGGCCACGCGCGCATTGGCGGGCGGCTGGATCACCGCCGGAATGACGGCGATGGGGGCTTCGCTCGCGGTGAGGGCGGGCGCCAGGCGGATACCAAGCTGCGCGGCCTGCCTGCGGTCAACGGGCAGAACGCCCGGCGCCGCTTTCCCGGCTTCGGGGGATGAAGGGGCTGGTTCAGGCGCCGTGCCGGACCCGGCAAGCCACCAGATCCCAAGCGCCAGCGCGATGACGGCAAAGCCGGCAAGGATATAATTCCGCTTCGACATGGGCTTCGCCTAGTGCGCGAAACTGACGAGACCCTGACGGGTCGCAATGCTCGGCGCTTCAGGCGCTGGGGAAATGCAGGGACAATTCCCGCACGGCGGGATCGGTGGTCAGCCGTCCGCCGTGCGCCGCCATGATCCGGTCGACGATCGCCAGGCCAAGCCCGGCGCCGTTGGTGCTGGCATGGTCCGCCCGGCTGTGCCGCCGCACAAGTTCGCGAAGGCGTTCGGGTGAAAGGCCCTCTCCGCCATCGCCCACCGCAATCACCGGATCCGGGCCAACCCGTATATTCACCGTGCCTCCCAACGGCGTCACCCGGACAGCATTCTCGATAAGGTTCCGCAAGGCGGCCGCGATTGCTTCACGCCGGCCCCGCGCCATTGGGATCCCGCTGCCCACATCGAGCGTGATGGCTTTCCCTTCCGCGATGATGGCCGGGGCAAGAAGGCTGACGACATCGCGCGCAATCTCGACAAGGGACACGGATTCCAGCGGGAATTGTGCGGCAGCTGTGGCATCAACCTGGGCTAGCAGCATGAGCTGGTCGACCAGGCGGCGCATCCCGGCGACATCGTTCTTGAGGCGCGCGGCGTCGTCATGATCGAGCCGGTCGAATTCGAGCGACAGCACCGCGAGCGGCGTGCGCAGTTCATGCGCGACATCGGCGGCAAAGGCTTCCTGGCGCATGGCGGCGTCGTCAAGCCGGCCGAGCAGATCATTGACGGCATCCGTGAACGGCAGGGCTTCGGCCGGCAGATGGGACGTGTCTATGCGAAAGCCGCGTTCGTGCCCACGCGCGGCCTCGATCGCGGTTGCGGCTTCCTCAAGGGAGCCAAAAGCCTGTCGGATCACGCGCCGCACGACGAAGGCGACGGGCACCATCAGCACGACCAGTGGAAGCGCGACATGCTCCAGCATCTCGCGCACGGCCTTGATCAGCGCGTCCTGCGCCGTCAGATCGTCGAATGTCAGGCTGTAGAAAAAGACGACCGCTGCAAGCAACAAGATGGTGCCGACAAGGCCGACGAGAGCAAGCCCTCGCGCAAGTTTGCGCGACACGGAGCGCCGATAGGTCACGCCGCGACATCCTTCAGCATATAGCCGACGCCGCGGATGGTGTGGAGCGCGCCAGTGGCACCAGCCTCGTCCAGCTTCCGGCGCAAGCGGGAGACCGCCGCTTCCACGGCATTGGGCGTCACCGGCTCGTTGAAATTGTAGAGCGCATCCTCGATCGTCTCGCGGCGGACGACGGTTCCCGCCCGCCGTAGCAGCAATTCCAGGAGGTCGGCCTCCCTGCGGGACAGATCGATGGCGTAGTCCCCGCAGTGCGCCGTGCGCGCCGCCGTGTCGAACCGCAGGCAGCCCGCTTCCAGCACAGGTTGCGCGCGCGGGCCGGGGCGGCGGAGCAACGCGCGAATGCGCGCGGCCAGTTCATCGATCTCGACAGGCTTGACGACATAATCGTCGGCGCCGGCGTCAAGCCCCGTGACCCGGTCCTCCAGCGCGCCGCGCGCGGTCTGGATGATCGCGGGCGGCATTTGCCGATACTGGCGACGGTTCGCCAGCCAGGCGACGCCATCGCCGTCCGGCAGGCCGAGATCGAGTATGATCGCGTCATAGACCGCGCCACCCAGTGCGCTGTCCGCATCGGACAGGGTCGTGGCGATGTCGCACGAAAAGCCCCGGCGCTGAAGGCCGTCCGCAACCAGCTTCGCCAGCCGGTCATTATCCTCTATGACAAGAACGCGCATCTATGCCGGCTTTCCTAGCACGATCCCGCCTCAATTCCCGCCCTGCAATCTGACCAGTCCCGCGCGGGGATCGAAAGAGGCCGTCTCAATCCCGGTCATTATCCTCGCCTTGAACGGCTGTTCCACCTTCGATTTCATGCCCTTGCTTTGCCTCGCCGTGCGACTGCGCACTGAACGCCGCGGAATCGTAGCGCAGGATGCCAAACACCGTCATCCCGATCACCAGGACGGCCAGCAGCACCGCGACGACGGCCGGCCGACGGGCATCGTGGGCGCCAGGGTGCAGAGCGACGCTCTTGCGGCCAGTAACCATGGCGCGCGCGAGATTTTCGCGGGTGAAGACGGACATCAGGACCACCGCTGCGACATGAACGCCGATGAGCGCCAGCAGGCCATAGGCAATCGCCTCATGAAGATCCTCGTCGGCCTGCCCCGCGTCGACCTGGATGCCGGTCCACAGCACCGCGCCGGTTGCAATGAGCATGGCCAGAACAGCGAGCGCCCCCAGCGGATTGTGCCCGATCGTGCGTTGTGGATGACCCGTCACAAGTTCCCGGACGTGGGACAGAAGGCGTGACGGTCGCACGAAATTGGCAAAACGCGCATGCTCGCCGCCGATAAACCCCCAGACAAGACGAAAGACAAGCAGGACAGCGGCGGTCCAGCCTGCCGCCATGTGCCAGTCCGCGATTCCGCTGTCTCCTTCCGAGGACAAAAAGGCAATCGTGATCGCCGCGACCAGCAGCCAGTGGAAAAGCCTGAGCGGGGCATCCCAAACCCTGAAACTATCACTGTAGCTCGTTTTTGCCATGAGCATCATTTGTCTCCTTGGCCTTTGGCCATAAGAGAGATTGCTGACGGCGCGCTGACGAACGCGGGGCAGCGATCACGTCAGACAGCCGCTCCGAACAGGCTGCCCACGCCTGCCGTCAACGCCATCGCCAGGGCGCCCCAGAACGTGACGCGGACGATCGACCGCATGACAGGGGCCCCGCCCGCCTTCGCGCCAAGCGCCCCGAGCAGCACGAGGCACAGAAGCGAAACGGCGACGACGAGCGGTATCAATTGCTGTCCCGGCGCGGCGGCAACCACCGCCAGCGGCATGATCGCCCCGGCGCTGAACGTCGCGGCGGATGTGAATGCCGCCTGCAACGGCCGCGCCGTGGATATGTCGGAAATTCCCAGCTCATCGCGGGCATGCGCCCCAAGCGCATCGTCCGCCATGAGCTGGTCGGCAACCTTGAGCGCAAGATCGGGGTCCAGGCCGCGCGCCATATAGATGTCCGCCAGTTCCTGCCGCTCGAGCCCGGGCTGCGTTGTCAGTTCCGCCGTTTCGCGGGCGAGGTCCGCCTTCTCGGTATCGGCCTGCGAGCTGACCGAGACATATTCGCCGGCGGCCATCGACATGGCGCCGGCGACAAGCGCCGCGATGCCGGCAACGAGGATGCCTGATCGGTCCGTTCCCGAAGCGGCGACGCCGACAATGAGGCTTCCTGTGGAAACGATACCGTCATTGGCGCCAAGGACCGCCGCGCGGAGCCAGCCGATACGTGATACCGCATGTCGTTCGGGGTGAGCGTGCAAGCGGGTCATGGGTCCTCCAGCCAAGGGTCGGCACAAGACCATGACCGCATTTGCTGACCAGCTCCTGACGCAATGTGATTTCCGGCGCTAATTGAAATGGAAAGGCAGGACGCAATCGAGCGTTCCCACGCCGAGACTTTCAGGCGGGCGCGGAAAGGGCGCCGCCAGGCGAACCGTGCGAAGGGCGAGCCGGTCAAGCTGCGCATTGCCGCTGGATTGCGCGAGCGAGATCTCGCGCAAGGCGCCGTCAGCACCGATGGAAAAATTAATCAGCGCCTCACCCTCAAGATGAAGGCCCGCCGGGCGTCTGGCGGCAATCCATTCCCACAACCGCCGAAGATAGGCCGCACGCGCAGTGCTGAGCGTTGATGACGCAGCCTGCGGCGAAGCAGGTTGGGGATGCGGCATGTCGACGTTCATGCGGGCAGGCAAGGGCGACGGTGCGACAGGTAGCGTCAAGGCAGCCTGATCGGAGGCAGGCCGGTCGGGCGACGCCTGCGGCCCTTGCCGCGCGCGTGTCGCTGGCGTTGTACTGGGGGGCGTCAGCTGATTTGCCGGTCTGGGGGCGGCTTTCGGCCGGCGGGCAGACGGCTGTTCGGTTTCGAGCGAAGGCAGCGTCATGATCGTGACCGTGCGGGGTTCCTCCCGCCTTTCGGGGATTAGACGCGGACTGTGGCTCCACAGGCCATAGGCCGCAAGAACACCCGCATGCAGGGCAAGCGACACGAGGAACCCGAAAGCCCTCGTATCGCTCGCCTGGGCCAGCCGGTATGCTGGACTGGCGGCCATGCCTCAGAATTTCGCAGTCAGGCCGATGTTGAAGGAGCGGCCACGACCAGGCACCGGCCGCAAGTCGCCGGTCGCCTTGTAATCGCCGAGCGACATGCCGCCCAGCGGCAGATCATAGCCCTTGTCGAACAGGTTCTGGACATCCAGGCCCAGCCGGTAATTGCCCCAGGCATAGCCGGTCCGAAGATTGACGAGCGCATAGTCGTCCGTTCGGGGTTCGTTGCGCGTGGCGTCGACCCGGTTCTTGTCCGCCACGACCGTCAGTTCGACCGCGCTCTCCCAGCCCCCGAGCCGATGCTCCAGCGCAAACGTCGCGTTGAACGGCATCTGATGGTAGAGCGACCCGCCGTCGTCCAGATTGCGCCCGCGCAACCAGCTTGCCGTTGCGGTCAGTTTCGCCGTGCCGGCCGATGACGACTGCCACAGCGCAAGCGAACCCGAGACATCGACGCCATATAGCTCGGCTTCGCGGTTGGCGAACCGAAGCTGCACGAACCCCGTCGGCGTGCCCATCATATTGGTGAAATCGGCCAGCTTCACGACATCGATATAATCATGGACGCGCGTGTAATAGGGTGCGATCCTGAGCGTCCAGCCATTGGCGCCGGCGCCTTTCAGACTGACCGCGGCACTTATCGTATCAGCCCTTTCGGGCTTCAGGGTGGGATCGCCGACATAGCCGTTGCCATCACCGAACCAGCCGATCATCCGGCTCGACATCGAACCGCGTCCCCAGCTGTAGCGCTCATAGACGCCCGGTGAACGGCTCTTGCGCGCATAGCCCAATTCGAGCGTCGCCTGATCGCTCGGCGCATAGCGGACAAGGGCCGTGGCGCTCCAGTTGCTGTCATGCCGTTTGCGATCCGCGGCGTTGAACGCGGTGGCCGCCATCGCGTCGGCCATATTCATCATCGAGGTGGAATAGGGCTGGACCTCGCCGGTGTTCATCCAGACCTGATCGTTGCGCACGCCGACCAGCGTGGTGAGCTGCGGCGTCCACTTCGCCTCCCATTCGGCAAAGGTGCCAAGCCGGTCGCGCTTCGCGCCGTTCACATTGATATAGGTGTTGGGCCCCATCATCATGTGGCCCGCGACCGCCGGCCAGTAATCATTGAGCCATTGGTGGTGGAATTCGCTCCCGAGACGCAGCGTGTCGCGATTGGACAGCATAATGTCGCCCTTGAGCGTATAGCCGGCGCTATGAACCTCGGTGTTCATGGGCATGCCGCCGGTCGCGGTGCCGCCCTTGTCCGCCAGGAAGTTCATCCGATGATCGGTGTCGCGATAGAAGGCGCGCAGGTCCAGATCGCCCCAGTCGAAGGCGCCCTTCCAGTGACCGTTCAGATACCAACTCTTGTTGGATGTCATGTCCATATACTGGTTGGGAAAGCCCTCGTACGGCGAGAAATGGTAGCCGCCCTTCAGTTCGAACAGCCCGATATCGGTCTGCGCGGCCAGGCTCAGCGCATGGTCCGTCTTCTTGTATTCAGTCGAACGGACGGTGCCGTCACGGCCGCCGCCCTTGTAATTGTCGGACTGGGTGAAGGAACCGGCATAGCTGAGGCTGAGCCGGTCGCTTGCCGCCGTGATCGAAAGTGCGCCGCCGAAGCCGTCGCCGTTACTGCGGTAGAAGGTGGACAGTTCGCCCGTCAGCAATCGTTTGCCCGCCTTGGCGAAGCGCGGTGTCAGGGTTTCCACCGAAATCGCGCCGCCGATGCTGTCACCGCCCATGCTGACCGGCGTCACGCCCGTGATGACGCTGATCGCGTCGATCGTCTGCGGATCGGTGTAGGACAAAGGCGGGTTCATCGCATTCGTGCAGGCGATGTCGATCGGCACGCCGTCGACCAATATGGTCAGCCGCTGGCTTTCGAGGCCCCGGATCACCGGCAGGCTGGAAAAGCCACCGGCGCCGAAGCTGCTGCCCCCCGGCAGGCGGCCGATCAGCGCCGCCGTATCGCTTGTTCCCGATTGCAGGGGTGCGACCTTGTCACGCAAAAGGATCTCGGACGACACGGGACCGGCAGGGCGATCCTCGGAATCGATCCCGATGGACGGAAGAACCTGTGTATCCTGCGCAAAGGCACTCGCGGCCGACAGGCCATAGAATATTGCAGCCGCGCTCGCGGCTTTGGAAATGACAGACATGGATGGATCCTGATCCGGGCGCGCGGCGGTCCGCGCGCCGTTGAAAACGAACGGCGAAAGGGATCAGGCGGCTGTTGGCGGTCCTATTGGCGGAGGCCGCAGAAATGGCGAGGCACCGGGCAGGGCGAAAGATAGGCCAAGAAAGCCCATCGCCAGGATGAAGGCAATGGCGAGCGCCAGCAGGATCGGGTCGGCGGCGGCGAGCGCCGGCGACGACAGACCCGAGAAAGCGCAAGGCATGTCGGCCTGCTTGTGATCCGCGGGATCATGATCGCCGGACCTGCCCGGAAGCTCCATCATGACCGTTTGCGGACCCTGGCCCGAGCAGAGCTGGACCAATATCGTACCCGAAGAGACGGTCGGCATGAACCCGGCCGGCACCAGCACCTTCAGCATGAGCGCGGCCCCGGCCAGCCAGATGGCCAGCCAGCGATGCCGGGCAAGGAAGGAGCGGATCATGGTCACGGGAGCGGTCTTTAGAAATCGGTCCTGCTGATGTCGAGGTGACAAGTCGGATTTTTTCGCATACATCGCCTTGACTTAGCGCATCGCGAACAGCTCCTGATGGAAACGTTTCGCTACCGGAAAGCCCAGCGCGGCAAAGTCCCGGCGCAGCGTTTCACCAAATCCAAGGGGGCCGCAAAACCAGAGGCTCGCCTCCCGCCATTCCGGCACGGCGGCGCGTATTCGCTCGCCATCGAGGCGGCCATCGCGTGCATCGACCAGAACATGCAGGCGAATATGGGCAGCCGCCGCATCCGCTTGCAGCTTGCCCAGAGCCTCCTCGTCGACTTCGGCCGTGCAGTGGAAGAGATCAATCTCCGCGCGCGCGCCTTCGGGACTCTGGGCCAGATACTTCATGCGGGCGATGAACGGCGTGATACCGATCCCGCCACCGATCCAGATCTGACGGGCGCTATCATCGTCGAATGTGAAGCATCCATAAGGCCCCTCGATCCTGATCTCCTGGCCGACATGGAGTTTTTCGGGCAGGCGCCGCGTATGATCCCCCAGTCCCTTGGTGATGAAGGTGATCCGCCGCTCATCCTCGCGCCAGGCGGACGCGATGGTATAGGGATGCGGCCCTTCGGCCGGGTCCGACACGGCAAAGGCGAACTGGCCGGGTCGGTGGCCGGGCCACCCCTCCCCCATGTCGACGATGGTCTCGAGCGCCCGCACGCCCGGATAATGGTGGATGGCGGCAATCCTGCCCGGCACCTGCCGGTCCCGGCCTGCGCGGCGCGACAGAATGAGGATCGCCGCCCCGGTGCCGCAAGCAAGCAGCGCCGCCAGCGTGAGGCCGTACGGAGACAGCCAGTAGCTGAACGTCGTCAGGATCACGGCATGAAAGACCAGCACGAGATAGGCCAGCGCCAGAAGCCGATGCGTTCGATAGAAGAAGCGGTAGGGAATGCGCTGGATGAGCGCGACGGCGATCAGCGCAACCACGGCATAAAAGGCCCACTCGCCCAGACCCTCCGCCGTGTGGCGGAGACTGGCGAACAGGGCCTCGACAGGATTGCTTGCGGGCGGTTGCGGGCCACGCGACGGTCGTTCGAGCCAGCCCCACCCCACGGCCCATTTCGGACCCTTCGCCCACAGCCAGTGCGCGATGGCCGTGACCAGTGCCGCGATGCCGAGCCATTTGTGGAGACGATACATCTTGTCCAGTCCGCCCAGCCCATGTTCGGGCCAGCGGGGGCGGATGGCGAGCATCATCGCGACGCTCATGCAGGCGATCGCCAGCGCGCCGCTATACTGCACCGCCGCGCTGCGGATCGCGAAAAAGCCGGACGACCGGAATATGGACAGGTCCGCAAGAAGCCACAACATGGTGACCAAGGCGGCCAGGCCCCAGAATGTCAGTCGCAGGTTGCGCATTTCGATCCTTGTCCGGCCCTTGCGTCAATTGTTCCCTTCGCCCTGTAGCGATCGGCCCAGCTGTGGGATTGATTTCGGACAAGAAGGCAGAACCCCTTGCTCGGCGCATGCGAACATCGCCGACAAGTCTGACGAAAGCCTGACGAGCATTACCCAAATTCGATAGTGTCAGGCCTCGCAGCGTGACATATTTCACGAAATGGGTGCACCATCGGCAGCATAGGTCCGGCTCCGGTCGTATTCGTGGTCGCCCGCTTCGTCGACAAGATAGCCGGACACTTCTTCGGCGTAGTCCGCTTCAAGCACTCCTGTAGCACTCGGAATCAGACGAACACCGAAACCGTTGGCAAAGAGAAGGCGATCTGCCTCCTTCATTGCTGCAAACTGGTCATGTGCGGTCACGCCCAGTTTGACGCGCACGGTGGCATAGACGTGAACGAAATGGGTTGGCGCAGACATGCTGATCTCCCTTTGAGGCATTGGAATGATCGCGGGTGACAGGCCCAGATGCCTTGGCGCACGGCCGACATCGTCAGCCCCGATCGAGGCCGAAGTCATCAGCGGGGTTCGATGACGTCCCGCAATATAGTGCTGAGGGCATCATTGATCGCGTAAAGCACACCGCTATGGGCAGTGTCGCCCATGCCGTCGAGATAGAGATCCGGGATTAGATTGTTGACTGCATGCGTCGCATCATCAACGAGTTGATCGAATTCGTCCTCGGTCATGGGGCTATTCCTGACCAGGAGATGCGGACAGGCTCTCAACCTGTATCCGGAAGGTGGCGCCATCATTGAGCGTCAACCCGATCTCGACACCGTCTTCATTTTCACAGCTGGAGAGGATTTCCACGTCAGCACGGGTTCCATGCACAGCCGAGACGATATGATGGTGGTGATCCCCTGACGGCCGCCCTCCCACGTCGCATGCCTGCATGTGGGTCTCGAGCAACTCGCACAGCACTGCGGCGACTGTGCATGCTTTCGTCATGGACGATCCGTCAGTCATCTGCGTGCTCCATCCTGTCGTCAAAGAAGGTGCCGTCGTTGCCGAGCGCGGTGAGTTCAGCCTGCAGGGCATGGGGTGGGACATCGTCGGCGGATGTGATGGCGAAGGCGCCAACCATGTCACCGAAGTCCATTTCCTCGCCGATACGGGCGAGGCTCATGGTCGAGAGGCGATCCTCATCGCTGTCATGCATCAACAGCGTGACGCCAATAGTCACCTTTCGGATTTTCATCTTATGGGATGGACGCCTCCCGCAAGCGGGCCGAGCATGTTGCCACAGCGACCGGGAAGAGGAGTTCATCACATGCAAATGCTAGCGATCGATTTGGGCAAGCAGTCTTTTCACATCTACGGGATCACTTGCGAAGGTGAGGTAATCTCGCGGAAGGTTAGCAGGGCAAAGCTGGTCGATGCGGTGACCAGATTGCAACCGCAGTCGGTCGCGATGGAAGCCTGCGCCAGTTCACACCACTGGGGCCGCGTCTTCGAGGCGCTGAGTTATGCCGTTCGCCTGATCCATCCGCGTTTCGTCAAGCCATTCGTGAAGGGATCGAAGAATGATGCGGTTGATGCCGAAGCCATTTTCGAAGCTGCCAACAGGCCAACCATGCGGTTCGTGCCGCTGAAGAGCGTCGAACAGCAGGATCTGCAAGCTCTGCACCGAACGCGTGACAGACTGATCGTGCAGCGCACCGCGTTGATCAATCACACTCGTGGTCTTTTGGCCGAGTATGGCGTCGTCATGCCGGCAGGTGCGTCCCGGTTCCGGCTGCAGGTCGACAAGATGATCGAAATTGCCGAACTATCGCACTTGGCGAAGGACCTGTTCCTGAAGCTCGTCGAGGAGTATCGCGACTTGGATGCCAGAGTATCCACTCTGGATGACATGCTGGTTGATATCTGCCGGAGAGACGATCGTTGCAAACGTCTGACTACGCTGCCGGGGGTAGGACCGATTGTCGCAACCTCCCTCATCGCCGCAATTGACGATGGCCGACACTTCGCATCCGGCCGAGCCCTTTCTGCCTGGATTGGACTGGTTCCGCGACAATACACGACCGGCGGAAAGCCAAGGCTCGGTGGTATCGGGAACAGAGCCAATCATTACCTGAGGCGCCAGCTGATACATGGTGCACGGTCTGCGTTGCTGCGGATCGCCAAGCATGACGACCGGCGTTCAAAATGGGCGCAGGAACTGCAATCAAGGGCAGGCCACAACAAGACACTCGTCGCCATGGCAAACAAGACTGCTCGCATGGCCTGGGCGATGTTGCGAAGCGGCGAAAGTTACAAAATGGCGTGACCGTTCGGGCAGCGGGCCGCAATCTGATCAGAGGTTACAAATGCGAGGTGAAGACTTGATGGTGTAACGGCACGGACCGCCGCTTCACAGCCTGTAAGGAACGATGGCCCTCGAGGCCGCTCATCTTAAAAGGCACTGAACCGCGCGGATTCCCATCATGGCCAGGGGCGAAAACACCTCAATCAACAGGCCGGATAGATTCACGCATCCAATGCCGGAGCAACATCGAGAAACTACCTTGCGCGGGAGGCGTCCATAGAATCGTTCCTTCCCTGGATTGACGTGTTTGCTGGCCTTGGCCATGCCAGCCGCGTTGCACCGCCGAATGCCCGCAGGCGCGCTGCCATCGTGCTGCGCAGACGGGCGCGATTTGCGATGACGGTTTCCCATGCCAATGGCTCGCCTCGCGCCGTGACGAAGCCCGCGGCAGGCTTACCGTCGGCGGTTTCGATGACGATGCGGTGGCCGCGCGGGGGAAGCTTGCCGGCATAACGGGCCGTAAATTCTCCGAGCCGGCCCGTCAGGCCATTGACGGCCTTGCCCCAACGAATGTGGCCTGCCCCGACCGTCTGGCCCGCGAGAAACCCACGGTCGAGCCAGATACGAAAGTGCGTCCGTTGCTGGAGCGCGGTGTTCCGCGTTCGTTCCATTGTCCGGCAAAGCGGAAGCGCTGCAGCATGTGCATCGAGCAAAGCCAGATAATACCCTTGGGCAGCGACAAGGATGTCATCAAAGTCGCGATCACCGAGCAGCGCCCGCAAGCAGGCCTGGAGTGCGCGATCGGACGCGAGTACCTCCAGTGCTTCGGGACCACCGAGGGGCAGCGCCGTATCGGCTCTATCGAGAGGGTGAAAACCGGCTCCGGAAATGACGACGATGGTCGCCTCCCCGCAGCCCGAGCAGGAATCGAGAGCCGGACGAAGCAGGGCCGTTTTTGCCGGCGCGGCGACCAGTCCGGCTTCGGGCGCACCGATCAGGAGGAGGCGACGATGCCAGCGTGCCGGCCGCGGCACGTCAGTCGGCTTGAGCCATTCGCTGGGACGAGGCCGCGCGGGCAAAATGGCCGAAGACGTTGGTGTGCGATCCACCATCAAGGCGCGGCGCGCGGTGTCGAAGAGGTCATCGCGGTTGCCGCCACCATCGCAAAAGCCGTGATCATAGGCTTCGGCGCCCGCATCGAGTGGGCCAGGCTTGCGGCATTCGGGATCCCAGCCCGCATGCGCGGCATATTATCGCGAGGTTGGAATAATGCGAAGGAAGTCAGCTATGCACGAGAATTACGCCGTTTTCTAACCGCGTTGCTGCGCATTAT
>NZ_JAINEZ010000034.1:0-49683 GCF_019873065.1 Sphingobium sp. PNB | reverse complement strand
CATGACCCTTGCTCCTTTCGCAAACGGCCTGCTGCCGTAAGGCAACAACGCTCAGTTAAGGGGCGAGCCATCCATAAAGGGGGACCGGGTCGGCCTTTTCCTGCCCAATGTCCCTCATTATGTCGCGGCCTATTATGGTGCGATGATGGCCGGGGCGACGGTCGTCAACTATTCCCCCCTCTACACGGCCGCCGAGCTGGAACATCAGGTCGAGGATAGCGGGACGAAGATCCTCTTCACCCTGTCGGCCAAGGCATTGCTGCCCACCGCGCTGGAAGTGCTGGACAACAGCAGCCTGGAACGGCTGGTCGTCGGCTGCGTCGCGGAAGTCCTGCCGCCTGCCAAGTCGGTGCTGTTCCGGCTGTTCAAGCGCAAGGAGACGGTCGCGGTACCGCACGATCCGCGCCTTACCCATTATGCGGACCTGCTGCGCCATGGCGAAGACCCCGTGCCGGTCGCCATCGATCCGGAGCAGGACATCGCCCTGCTGCAATATACCGGCGGCACCACCGGCCGGCCCAAGGGCGCGATGCTGACCCATCAGAACCTGACCGCCAATGCGCGGCAGGTCCGCCTGATCGATCCGCATCCCGAAGCGCCCGACCGCATATTGGCGGTGCTGCCCTTCTTCCATGTCTTCGCCAATACATGCGTGCTCAACCGGACGGTGCTGAACGGCGGGGAGATGGTGATGCTGCCCCGCTTCGACGGCACGCAGGTTCTGGCCGCGCTGCAGCGGACCAGGGCGACCTCGCTGCCCGGCGTGCCCACCATGTACCAGGCGCTGCTGGATCATCCCGCGACGCCCAATATCGACTTCTCCTCCCTGCGCCTCTGCATTTCCGGCGGCGCGCCGCTGCCGCTGGAGGTCAAGCAGCGGTTCGAGGCGATGACGGGCTCCAAGCTGGTCGAGGGCTATGGCCTCACCGAAAGCAGCCCGGTCGTCTGCTCCAACCCCTATGAGGGCCTCAACAAGTCCGGCACGGTGGGGCAGCCGGTGCCCGGCACCCGCGTCAAGCTGGTCGACCGCGAGGACCCGACCCGTCCGCCGTCCGAGGGCGAACCGGGCGAACTGGTCTTTTCCGGGCCGCAGATCATGAAGGGCTATTGGCAGCGGCCGGACGCCGACGAGGAGGTTTTCGTCGACGGCTGGCTGCGCACAGGCGATGTCGGGCTGATCGACGAGGACGGCTATGTGAAGATCGTCGACCGGCTGAAGGACATGATCGCCGTGGGCGGGTTCAAGGTCTTCCCCAGCGAGGTCGAGAAGGTCCTCTACCACCATCCGGCGGTCAAGGAAGCGCTGGTGATCGGCATTCCCGACCATTATCGGGGCGAATGTCCGAAGGCCTTCGTCACTCTTCAGGAGGGCTCCGGGATCGACGGGGCCGCGCTCAAGGACTGGCTGAACCCGCAACTGGGCAAGCATGAGAAGGTGTGCGAGGTGGAGGTGCGCCTCAACCTGCCCAAGACGCTGGTCGGCAAGCTGTCCCGAAAGGAACTGGTGGCCGAGGAACGCGCCAAGGCGGAGGCGGCGATGCGGCAGACTGGAACCGCGGGCTGATCCTTCCTATCTCGGCGGCCAATTCAGGATAAGGACTCCCTATATGGCCGAAGAGATCGCAACCCTGGCTGGCGGCTGCTTCTGGTGCACGGAAGCGGTGTATCAGAATCTGAAGGGCGTGAAGGCCGTGGAAAGCGGCTATATCGGCGGCACGCTGCCGAACCCCAGCTATGAGCAGGTCTGCTCCGGCGCGACCGGCCATGCCGAGGCTATCCGCATCACCTATGATCCGGCGGCGATCGGCTATGGCGACCTGCTGGACATTTTCTTCGCCACCCATGATCCGACGACGCTCAACCGGCAGGGCAATGACATCGGCACCCAGTATCGGTCGGCCATCTTCCCCCATTCGCCCGAACAGGCGGCGGAGGCGAAGGCCGGGATCGAGCGCGCCCAGGCGGATCAGGCGAACCCGATCGTCACCGCCATAGAGCCCGACGCGCCCTGGTATCCGGCGGAGGATTATCACCAGAAATATTGGGAGCGGGTAGGGGACCGGAACCCCTATTGCATGGCGGTGATCCCGCCCAAGCTCGCCAAGCTGCGCAAGGGCTTTGCCGAGCGGATCGAAGCGCCCTAACGGTTCGTCGCCCACGGCTTGCCCTGGCCGCCAGCGTCTTTAAGCTGGCGGACATGACAAGCCGGGGAAGAGATATGAACAGGATCGCATGGGTGGCCGCGCCGGCTTTGTTGCTGTTCCTGCCGGGCTGCATCGCGCGGACGGCGGCGAATATCGTGACCGCGCCGGTGCGCGCGGGCAGCCAGGTGGTCGACTGGAGCACCACCAGCCAGGAAGAGGCCGACCGCAATTACGGCCGCAAGATGCGCAAGCAGGAGGCGCGCGAAGCCCGCGAGCGGAAGAAGGAGGAAGAACGCCGTCGCCGCGAATGCCGCGATGCGGGTTATGATAATTGCGGGTGAGTGATTTCTCGCCCTTTTATCCGGCCCATCCCCACGCGTCATGCTGAACTTGTTCATAGGCGGGCCGCATGAATGCGAATGTTAAGCCGCTGCCCGCCGCAACCGGTCATTGATCGCCACCCCGATCCCCTCATTCGGGATTGGCGCCACCGCGATCCGCTCCGCCGCGCTGGCATCCGCGATGTGCAGGGCCGCGAACAGATGCGCCGCCGCTTCCCGAATATCGGCGTCGGGGCTGAGATTCACATGACACGGCATCAGGCCGAAGCCGATCAGATATTCGTCCTTCTCCGCCTTCAGCGCGTTCAGCCGCACCGGCTTGGACGGCGCATAATGGCTTTCCAACTGCCCCGGCGCCTCGATCTTCGCATTCTCAGCGCCCGTCACCACCGGCAGCCTGCTTGCCTCCTCCAGCATGGCCGCCGTGATCGGGCCCGGTCGCAGCAGGCGGATGCAGTCGCTTTCCGGCGCGACGATGGTCGATTCCAGCCCTTCGCTGGTCGGCCCCTCATCCAGGATCATGCGGATCTTGCCGTTGAGGCTCGCCAGCACATGTTCGGCGCGCGTCGGGCTGATCGCGCCGCTGCGATTGGCCGAAGGCGCGGCGAGCGGACGCCCGCTTTCCCGGATCAGCGCCCGCATCGCCGGATGGGCGGGCAGGCGCAGCGCCACGGTCGGCAGTCCCGCCATGACCAGCGGCGACAGTCCGCTGTCTGCTCGCACAGGCAGAACCATGGTCAGCGCGCCGGGCCAGAACCGCTCCGCCAGCTTGTCGGCCACGGGCGAAAAATCGGCCAGACGCCCGGCCATCTCCCGATCGGCGACATGGACGATCAGCGGATTGAAGCTTGGCCGTCCCTTGGCGGTGTAGATCGCCGCCACCGCGTTGGAGTCCGTGGCGTCCGCCGCCAGGCCATAGACCGTCTCCGTCGGCACGGCGACCGGTTCGCCCGCACGGATCAGCAGCGCCGCCTCGCGCAGCGCTTCGCTGCCATAGCGGCTTATTCGGGTGGAAAAGACTGGATTTGGGATGGTCACGACCCCAGCGATATAAGCCCCGATTTCCGGGAGTAAAAGGCCATTGCTACAGAAGAATGACATGGGCGCCGCGCTTGCCCGTCATGCGGATGCGGGCTAAGCGAGGGCGCCATGAACGATGCCCTGCTGACCCGCATTGCCGAAGCGCTGGAACGGATCGCTCCACCGCCCGCTTCTTCCGCCGATCTGGCCGCCGCGCCCGCCTATGTGTGGAACGGCGCCACGATCCGGGCAGTGGAGGCCTTCGCGCCGGTGGATTACGCCCTGTTGACCGGCATCGATGCGCAGAAGCAGGCGCTGCTTGAAAACAGCCGCCGCCATGCTGCCGGACATGCGGCGCATGACGTGCTGCTGTGGGGCGCACGCGGAACCGGAAAGTCCGCCGTCGTTGCCGCCGTCATCGGCAAGCTTCAGGCGGAGGGGCAGGACATCGCCCTGCTGCAATGCGCGATCGATGAACTGGCCAGCCTGCCGCAACTCTTCACCCTGTTGCGCGACACGCGCCGGCCCTTCATCCTGTTCCTCGACGATCTTGGCTTCGATGAAAATGGGGTGGGCGACGCCCGTGCGCTTCGGTCGCTGCTCCAGGGCGGAACCGCCGCCCGCCCGGCCAATGTTCGCCTCTATGTGACGTCTAACCGCCGTCACATCGTGCCCCGCCACCTGTCGGAGCAGGACGACCCCGTCAATCCCCGCGACGTGGTGGACGACAAGATGGCGCTTTCGGACCGCTTCGGGCTGTCCCTGGGTTTCCACGCGATCGACCAGGATGCCTATGTCGCTATTGTCAGCGGCTATGCGGCCAGCCTCGGCCTCAGCTTCCAGCCGCTGGACGCGATCCAGTGGGCGACCCAGCGGGGTAGCCGCTCAGGCCGCGTGGCCTGGCAATATGTGGTGGAACTGGCCGGGCGGCATGGCCTCAATATCTAGGCCGTAAACCCATCCGGGCGTCCTGCGGTTCGACCAGAAAGGCCCATCACGGCGTCGGCAGGGCTTGAAACATATTCCCGCGCCCTCTCTCCTTGTGCCGAGCCTTTTGCCTCAAATCTTGAGCGCGCCATTCATGGGTTTGCGGCCGGGGTATTTTGGCGGAGTGTCCCTCTCTGCCGGCCCTCGACGGGAGAGGATCAAGGGCACTCCCCGGCAAGAACCCATCACCTCACTTCGCCGCCGTCACCCGCCAGACGACCCCGCCGACATCGTCGCTCACCAGCAACGCGCCCCTGGCGTCCGCCGTCACATCGACCGGGCGCCCATGCGCCTCGCCCTTGCTTCCCAGGAAGCCCGTCAGCACATCGACCGGCTTGGCCTTGCCCGCCTCCCCATTGTCGCCAAAGGGCACGAACACGACCTTATAGCCCGCGGCAGGCTTACGGTTCCAACTGCCGTGCAGCCCGACAAAGGCGCCGTTGGCATAGGGCGCGCCCAGCGTCACCTTGTCGGCGAAGCTGAGGCCCAGCGGCGCCACATGATTGCCCAGCGCATAGTCCGGCCGCTTGGTATATTCGCGAACCTCCGGCCGCTGCGGCTGGACACGGCGATCCTCATAACCGCCCCAATAATTCCACGGCCAGCCATAGAAGGCGCCGAATTCCACCCGCGTCAGATAATCGGGCACCAGATCGCTGCCCAGCATGTCGCGCTCGTTCACCACGCCCCACAAGGCGCCGCTCCTGGGCTCGAAAGCCAGCCCCACGGGGTTGCGCAGGCCCGAAGCGTAGATGCGATAGGCGCCCGTATCGGGATTGACCTCCAGCACGGCGGCGCGATTGGCCTCCGTCTCCAGGTCATTTTCCCCGATATTGCTGTTGGAGCCGACGCCCACATAAAGCAGCCCCTGCGGGCTTGCGGCCAGGCTGCGCGTCCAGTGCATGTTGGGCGCCTGCGCGGGAAGGTTCAGGATCTTGCGCCCCCTGGCCGTGATCCTGCTGTCCCCTTCCTTGTAGGGAAAGGCCATCAAGGCATCGGTATTGGCGACGTAGAGCGTGTTCCCCACCAGCGCCATGCCATAGGGGGAGTTGAGCCCGGTGAGGAAAGCGGTCTTGGTTTCCGCCCGCCCGTCGCCATCGGCGTCGCGCAGCAGGGTGATGCGGTTGGCGGACGGCACGCCGGCGCCTGCCTTGTTCATCAGATAGTTCATCACCCGGTTGACGATGCCGCCCGTCGGGCGTGACGGGCTGTTGGTTTCGGCCACCAGCACATCGCCATTGGGCAGGCGCAGCAGCGAGCGGGGATGGTCCAGCCCATCCGCGAAGCGATCGACGTTCAGCCCCTTTGCGGGAACCGGCTTTTCCCCACCCTTCCACGGCACGGCATCCGCGACGTTCATCGTCGGGATCATTTCGCTGCGGGGGCTGGTGAAAACCGGCTCCTTGCCCACATCCGCGCCGGCCGGAAGCCGCGCCGTATCTCCCCGCGCGAAATAGAAGAAAAGGCCGATGAGAACGGCCAGCGTGAGGAGGGTGAGCGCGATCAGATGCTTCTTCATGGCTATCCGTTTATGCTGGCCCACAGATGGTGGCAAGGCGCGCAAGTGCCGGGTGCGGAGCTATTTTCCCCGATCCCGCACCCATAGCAGCACCGCGATCACGATGCCCAGCGCGGTGCCGCCCAGCAGGCCTGCACTTGGCTGGCCCATCAGGCCGCCGACGATTGTTCCGCCCAAAATGGTGAGCGCCAAAATGGCGCCTGCGCCGATCGGTTCTTTTCTGGCATTGGTCATTTCCCGGTCCTTGCCACGCGCGGGGATGCATGGCCAGCGCTTTCCCGCCTGCGCCTTTTCAGGACAGGTCTGTGCCGCAACGGGATGTTTGTGCCATGGCGGGACTTGGCTAACCGGCCGTTCACCCTTCCAGGCCGCGCTGCTCCGTCGATGGCCATGGTTGGCATGGGGATTGAACCATGATCCTTACCGTCAGGGTGGGGACTTTGGGGGGCTTCGTCATGAACATGCCATATCTTTCCAATCGAAAGAGCTATGAGGACGCAGCTGAGCTGATGTCGCTGTTTGGCGACAATGCAGGCTATGAAGCCGCGGCGCGCGCCGACCGAAGCCGCGATCTGGGCAACCATATCCGCTTCTGCCATTGGCGGCAGATCGAGCGGCTGATCGTGCTGCTGACCCATGAAGGGCCGCTGGGCACGATCCATTGATCCAGCGCATCTCCGAAGCTTCGCTCGCCCCGACTTCCCATCCGTCATGCTGAAACGAGTCCGGCATGACGGATGGAGCAGATCGAATGTTGGCCTATAGCCGCAGGCCAGCCGTTTCCGGCAGTCCCGCCAATATGTTGAGGTTCTGCACGGCGGCTCCGGCCGCGCCCTTGCCGAGATTGTCGAGCGCCGCCACCAGCCGCGCCTGACCGGCCGCCTCATTGCCGAAGACGAACAGCGCCAGCCGGTCGGTCGCGCCGACATGCTCCAGCCGGACCTGAGTCATCGCCGCGCTGTCCTCCAGCGCTTCCACGCTGACGATGGGCGATCCCGCATAGGCGGCGGCCAACACGCCATGCACATCGGCCACCGAAGGCGCGCCGGGCAGGGCGCGCAACTGCAACGGCACCTCCACGATCATGCCGCGATAGGCATTGGCGACGGCCGGGGCGAACAGGGGCGGGTGCTGCAAGCCGGAATAGCGCAGCATTTCCGGCACATGCTTGTGGGCCAGCCCCAGTCCATAGGGCCGGAACGCGCTCGGCGCGCCCTCCGCGCCTTCATATTCCGCGATCATCGACTTGCCGCCGCCCGAATAGCCGGACGCGCCGGATACCGTCACCGGCCAGTCGCCCGGCAGCAGACCGGCGAGCACCAGCGGTCTCACCAGCGCCAGGAAGCCTGTCGGCCAGCAGCCCGGATTGGCGACGAACCGCGAATTTGCGAGCCTGTCCCGATGCCCCGGTTCCAGTTCGGCAAAGCCATAGGTCCAGCCGTCCGCCACTCGATGGGCCGTCGACGCATCGATCACCCGCGTCCGGCCATTGTCGATCAGGGCCACCGCCTCCCGCGCTGCATCGTCGGGCAGGCAGAGGATGACGATGTCCGCCGCGTTCAGCGCGTCCCTGCGCGCCGACGCGTCCTTGCGCCTGTCCTCGTCGAGCGTGATGATCGACAGTTCGGGACGACCCGCCAGCCGCTCGTTGATTTCCAGACCCGTGGTGCCGACGCCGCCGTCGATGAATATCCGATGTGTCATGTGCCGATTCTCCGCCTCGCCGTCACGGGTTCCGCGTGGTCCGCCGCCAACCGTCCGACGACGTCGGCCAGTGGCTCGATCACCACGCTCATCCAATGGGCGTTGGCATGTATCATGTTGCGCTCGTCGGTCATGATGCCGACATGGCCGGGGAAGAAGACAAAGTCCCCTCGTCGGAGCGGCGCATCCGGCGCGAGGGGGGAACCGATCCCCTCCCGCTGCAGATCGGTGTCGCGGGGCGCCTTGATACCGCACTGGCCGAGCGATACCTGCACCAGGCCGGAACAGTCGACGCCGCGATGCCCGCGCCCGCCCCAGACATAGGGCTGGCCCAGATAACGCTCCGCCACCGAAACCCAGTCGCTTTCCAGCGCGTCGATCTCCGCGACATGGCGCCGATGCACGAAGCCTTCCGCACAGGCGAAGAAATCGCCCTGCGCCTCTGCCGCGAACTGCGCGCCGCGCGGCCAGTAATCGGCAATGGGCGACTTGATGTCGGCGGCGCTGAAGAGCGGCGCCGTGCCGGTGATCACGCGGCTGTTCACCACCTCCCGCACGTCCAGCGCTTCCCGCCGGACATAGCCGACATAGCCGTCATGCCCGCAAAAGCCCCAGGCCCAGTCCGCCGTCACGTCCAGCGCGTGGAAGCTCTCGCCGCGCAGCAATTCGCTGACCGCCTGCGCCTTGGGCGTGTCGGACGCCAGCACCGGTGCGCCGGCGGCGACGCAGGTCAGTTCGACGGCGCGGGCATAATGGGCGGAAAACAGCACGCCGGCCAGCGCCAGGTCGGCCAGGTCGCCGCGCGCCGCGTGGACGCGCGTGTCGAGCCTGACCGATCGGCCGTCCAGCTTGAATCGGATGCGTTCAGGCGGTGCGTTCCGCAGGGGAGAAGTTGAGGCGTTCATCGCGGCCGGTTCCTGCGATGAAATGGTGAAAGGCGTCAAGAAATTCCGCCCCTTTTGGGGTTCGGGTGATGAAAATATTGCGTCGGTCGGTGGAGTCCCGTTCCCGCCGCAGATAGCCAAGCGCCGATAATTTGTTGAGTGCGCGGGTGATGACCGGCTTGGAGACGTTCAGCGCTTCCGCGAGTCCCCGCACCGTATGCGGCCCCGCGCCGATGTAGACGGTCAGCATCAGCGCCATCTGCCGGTTGGTGAGGTCGGGTTTGCCGGACCGCACATAATCGACCAATGTGCGCATCCATTGGCTGAGCGGCTTCAGGCCGGGACGGTTCAGCTCTGCGGCTTCAGTCTGTGCGGAATGGGCATCCATGACCCCGTAACGCACGATAGCCAATCCGGTTGCGTAACGGCCTCGGACAATCGCTTTCTTTTTACTTTTTACGGCCGTAGCGCGCTTGCAGCATATGGAAGGCGGCGCGCAGTCCCAGCGCCTCGCCCCCCTTGGGCCGCCCCGGCCGGGAGGCGGGACGCCAGGCAAAGGTGTCGAGATGCAGCCAGGGCACGGCGTCGGGCACGAACCGCCTGAGGAACAGCGCGGCGGTGATCGCCCCTGCGAAGCCGCCTTCGCCCGCATTGTTGATGTCGGCCACATCGGACTTCAGCATTTCCGCATAGCCGTCCCACAGGGGCAGGCGCCAGGTCGGATCGTCGACGGCGGTCCCGGCCGCATCCATGTCTGCGGCGAGCGCCTCGTCATTGGCGAACAGGGCGGGGAGGTCCGGCCCCACGGCCACCCGCGCCGCGCCGGTGAGCGTCGCATAGTCGATGATCAGGTCCGGCTTGTCCTCTCCCGCCAGCGTCAGCGCGTCGCCCAGCACCAGCCGCCCCTCGGCATCGGTATTGCCGATCTCGACCGTCAGCCCCTTGCGCGACCGCAATATGTCGCCGGGCCGGAAGGCATTGCCGGACACCGCATTCTCCGCCGCCGGGATCAGCAGGTGAAGCCTAACCGGCAAGCGCGCGTCCATGACAAGCTGCGCCAGCGCCAGGGCATGGGCCGCGCCGCCCATGTCCTTCTTCATCAGGCGCATGGCGGAAGACGGCTTGATGTCCAGGCCGCCGCTGTCGAAGCAAATGCCCTTGCCGACGACCGCGACCTTCGGGTGCCCGGGATCGCCCCAGCGCAATTCGATGAGGCGCGGCGCGAAGCCCTTGTCCGCGGCCTTGCCCACGGCATGGATCATCGGGAAGCCATGTTCCAGCGCATCCCCCTTCGTCACCTTGCAGTCCGCGCCGAAGCGTTCCGCCACCTTGCGGGTTGCAGCTTCCAGTTCGGCCGGCCCCATGTCGGCGGCGGGCGTGTTGACCAGATCGCGCACCAGCGCCACCGCCTCCGCCAGGCGCGTGGCCGCATCGATCTGCGCCACTTCCGCGGTCAGCAGGACGCGCGCTCCCGATCCATTTTCTTCGCTGCGATAGCGGTCGAAGCGATATTGCGCGGTCAGCCATCCCAGCATCGCCGCGCCGGCCGCGCCTTCGACCAACCGATAAGTCCCCTCGGGCAAGGCCTCGGCCAGCCTGGCAAGGCACCATGGTCCCAGCTTCGTGGCGGAAGCGACGCCCGCCACTACCGACCAGTCCGCCGGATCTTCGCCAGGCAGAATGGCGAATTCATGCGCCTTGCCCTTGAATTTCTGCGCGGCGGCCAGCGCGCGCACACGCTCCGGCTGGCTTCCCAGCCAGCTTTCCAGCCCTGGCGCATCCACGATCAGGATCGAACGGGCGGGTTGATTGTTGTCGGCTTTCAGCAGGTCGGAAAAATCGCTCATGCCCTATGTTCTGGAGAAAGGCGGCGGGTAAGAAAAGCCCAATCTTTCGTCGTCCGCGCGCCTCCTTCGACCGCGCTATCATTTGCGTCGGGCGGAGCGCAGGCATAGATTGAACGAAGTTAAAAGAAGGAGAGACATGATGATGCACAGCGACGATGGCCGCCTTCAGGCCCTGCGCGCCCGTGCCTATGCGCTGGCGGAAAGCGGGCGTTTCGACGGCGCGCATGCGGTGGAGCAGGCATTGATCGCGGAAGGCTGGCCCAATGCCGGCGCGGCGCTCCAGAGCAGCTATGCGCGCAAGGCGATCAGCGAACGGTGCATGGCGGCAGCCAAGGCCCATTGATGCGCCGGATCAAGGGGAGGGAACTGGCGGGACTGCCCCTGGGGGCGGTCCTGCTGCTTTGCGCCTGTTCGCCGTCGAAAGATGCCCGGAATGCGGGCGAAGCGGCTTTGCCGGGCAACGATGTCGCGGCCAGCAATTTCGCGAACCGCATGTCCGGCCAGCCGGAACCGCCGCCGCCCGCCCAACCCTTCGAGCAGAAGGAGAAGACCGATCTGCTCGAATTCGCCTATGGCTACCCTGCCCAGGCCGCGCAGATACCCGCCCTGGCGGAGAAGTTCGGCAACGCGCTGAAGGTCGGCAAGGCGGATGCGTTGAAAATGGCGCGCGAAGACCAGAAGGCCGCCAGCGCGTCCGGCTATCCCTTCCGCGCCCATGCGCTTGACGTCCATTGGACGGTCGCCGCCGATACGCCACGCTTCCTTGCGCTCCAATCGGAAAGCTATGTCTATACCGGCGGGGCGCATGGCATGACCGGCTATGACGCATTGCTGTGGGACAAGGCGCGCAAGCGGGAGACGGCGGTCACGGCGTTGATGACTTCGCCTGCCGCCTTCGCGGCCGCCATCCATGACCGCTTCTGCGACGCACTGGACAAGGCTCGCGCCGAAAAGCGCGGCGAGCCGGTGAAGCGGAGCGATGACGACGACTTCACCAAATGCATCGATCCGATGCAGCAGGTGCTGGTGCCGACGTCGAAGGACGGCAAGCTGATCGACGGCGTCACCGTGGTCATCGGTCCCTACAGCGCCGGGCCCTATGCGGAGGGAAGCTATGAGATCGCGCTGCCTGTGGACGGGGCCATGCGCAAGGCGATCAGGACGGAATATCAGGACGCCTTTGCGGCGGCAGAATGACGCTGCCCCCCCCACAATGCGCCGTGCCCCTGCGAAGGCGGGCGTTCCGTTCTGACGTCGGAACTGGGTTCCTGCCCTCGCAGGAACATGGTGCCCTAAACCGACGGCACTCCGTAAAGGTCATGCTCGTCGGCATCCTCGATCAGCACGTTCAGGATGCTGCCCGGCTGCAAGCCTTCGCCCACGTCGCGCAGGAAGACATTGCCGTCGATTTCCGGTGCGTCGGCCTGGCTGCGCGCGGTCGCGCCGATGGAGCCGTCCTCGTCCGCTTCGCCCACCTCGTCGATGATGACGGGCAGCACGCGGCCGACCTTCGCCTGTAACCGTGCGGCGGAAATGGCGGCGGTCTTCTCCATGATCCGCTGATAGCGTTCTTCCTTGACCTCTTCCGGCACGGCGCCGGGCAGGTCGTTGGCCGCCGCGCCCTCCACGGGTTCGAAGCGGAAGGCTCCCACGCGGTCGAGCTGCGCCTCGTCCAGCCACTGGAGAAGATAGTCGAAATCCGCCTCCGTCTCGCCGGGAAAGCCGACGACGAAGGAGGAACGGATCGCGATGTCCGGGCAGATGTCCCGCCATTTGCGGATGCGGTCCAGCACCTTCGCTTCGTTCGCCGGGCGCTTCATGGCCTTGAGGACAGAAGGCGCGGCATGCTGGAAGGGAATGTCGAGATAGGGGGTCAGCAGCCCATCGGCCATCAGCGGGATCACCTGATCCACATGGGGATAGGGATAGACATAGTGCAGACGGACCCAGGGCGGCGTGCCATCGGCGGTGCGAAGCTGCCCCAGTTCGCGCGCCAGATCGGTCATGTGCGCGCGAACCTCGCGCCCCTTCCACTGGCGCGCCTCATGCCGGGTGTCGACCCCGTAAGCGGAGGTGTCCTGGCTGATGATCAGCAGTTCCCGGGTTCCGGCATGCACCAGCTTTTCCGCCTCGCGCAGCACGGCGTCTATGCGCCGGCTGACCAGATCGCCGCGCAGCGAGGGGATGATGCAGAAGGAGCAGCGATGGTTGCAGCCCTCCGAAATCTTCAGATAGCTATAGTGGCGCGGGGTCAGCTTGAGCCCACCCTCCGGCACCAGATCGACGAAGGCGTTGGGGATGGGCGGCGACGCCTCATGCACCGCATTGACCACCGCCTCATATTGATGCGCGCCGGTGACGGCCAGCACCTGCGGGAATTTCTGACGGATCAGTTCCGCTTCATTGCCCATGCAGCCGGTGACGATGACCCGGCCATTCTCCGCAATCGCCTCTCCAATGGCTTCCAGCGATTCTTCCTTGGCCGAATCGAGGAATCCGCAGGTGTTGACCAGCACGACGTCGGCGCCGGCATAGTCGGCGGACATCTGATAGCCGTCGGAACGCAGCTTGGTCAGGATGCGCTCGCTGTCGACCAGCGCCTTGGGACAGCCCAGCGACACCATGCCGACCTTCGGCGCTTCGGGAATTTTGGTTGCCATGATCGGCGCGCACATAGGGATTTTTGCGCGCAATGTCACGGGGGCAGGAAATCAGGGCAGGGACCGGGCTTCCCCGGCGGCCGCCCCCTGCACGATTTCTATGATCAGGTCGCCGGTCTGGAGCCGGGCCGCGCCCTCTTCCCAGAAGCCGATGGCCCGCCCGTCGCGGTAGATGCGTACCCCCAGACCAGTGGCGATGGCGGAAAGCGGTTGCCCGATCTCCTCCGGCAGAACGAAGCGCTCGTTCAGCTTCACCTGACCGCCCGAAGCGGCAAGGTCCGACATATAGTCGGCAATATGCTGGCCGCTGGTGCTGCCCGCCAGCAGCAGCCCGGCGAAGCTGACCGGGTTGATCACGGTGGTCGCGCCCGCCTGCCGCGCGGGCAGTTCGTTATCCTCGTTGCGCACGACGATGCTGATGGGCAGGCGAGGGGCCAGATGCCGCGCCGTCAGGGTGATGAGGATCGAGGTGTCGTCCCGCCCCGCCGACACGATCAGCGTCCGCGCCCGGTGGATCGCGACGTCGTTCAACGTCCGGTCCCGCGTCGAATCGCCGCACAATATGTTGCAGCCCAGCGCTTCGGCCTCGGCCAGCGCCTTCTCGACCGGGTCGACCACCACGATCTCGCGCGGGTCGACGCCCCGCGCCAGTAGCTCGCGCACCGCCTCGGCCCCGCTGGTGCCGAAGCCGGTCACGACGATATGATTGTGCAGATCGGCCTGAATGCGAGCCATGCGCCACCTGTAGAGGATGTTGCGAAAAAAGAGATTATAGGCCGTGCCGAGGAAGATCAGCCAGACGAACAGGCGGATCGGCGTCACCAGCAATGCTTCGAACAGCCGGGCTTCCGGGCTGACCGGCACGATGTCGCCATAGCCGACCGTCGTCACGGTGACGGTGGTGAAATAGAGCACGTCGACGAAGCTGATCCTGCCGTCGAGATTGTCCTTCAATCCATCCCGGCCGACCCAGTGGATCAGCAACACCAGCCCGATCAGGCCGAACACCAGCCCCACCCGCCAGGTGAGGTCGGCCCAGATCGGCAGCGAAGACCGCCGCCGCAGAAAGCCCGCCGCGCTGGACGGCGGCCTTACCGGAACGATCCTCATCGGATCTTTTCTTCGATGATGCGGATGGGAGGCATCGTGGGAATGGTGAAGGCAGGAAGAAGGAATGCGCGCGACATCGCCATGTCTTTAACGCGCTGGCCCCGCCATGGCCAGATTCCGTTCCGGTCGGCTGCAAAACCATATCCCCGCCTGGGCAGGAACATGCCGTCAGCGGACCTGCTCTCCGAAGGCCTGCGCCGTCGCCGCGATCGCACTGTCCTGCGTCAGGTCGTAATGCAGCGGCGTCACCGTCACATAGCCTTCGGCAATGGCGGCCAGATCGCTGCCTTCCGGCACGGAGTCGCTCTTGCCCAGGCCGAACCAGTAATAATCATAGCCGCGCGGATCGGTGCCATGGATGATCTTCGTCCGGTCCACATCGTGAAAGCCCTGCCGCACCACGCGGATGCCCTTTACGGCTTCGGGTTCGACGGCCGGGAAGTTCACGTTGAACAGCAGCCGGGGGCTGGCCGGCATGGCGATCAGCGGGCGCAGCACCCGCTCGCCCCAGGCCCGCGCCGCCGCGAAGGGCACGGCGTCGCCCATCCCCTCCCGCACATAGACCTGGCTGAGCGCGATCGATCTGATGCCCGAGATCGCGCCCTCCATCGCGGCCGATACCGTGCCCGAATAGGTCACGTCCTCCGCCAGGTTGGCGCCGCGATTGACGCCTGACAGCACCAGATCGGGCTTCGCATCCTTCATGAGATGGCCGACCGCCATCATCACCGCGTCGGTCGGCGTTCCCGACACGCTGAAATGCTTCTCGCCATGCTGCCGGACGCGCAACGGCCGCGTCAGCGTCAGGCTGTGGCCGGCGCCGGACTGCTCCTCGCTCGGCGCGACGATCCAGATGTCGTCCGACAGCGTCCGGGCGATCTCCTCCAGCACGGTCAGGCCCGGCGCATGGACCCCGTCGTCATTGGTGAGCAGGATGCGCATATATCTGGAATCCCTTCGCTTGGGGGCCGGCAGCCTACCGGGGCCGCAACCGCGTCAGCCCGCCCATATAGGGGGCCAGCACTTCCGGCACGATCACGCTGCCGTCCTCCTGCTGGTAATTTTCCAGAACCGCCACCAGCGTCCGTCCCACGGCCAGTCCCGACCCGTTCAGCGTATGGAGGAAGCGCGTCTGCTTCTCCCCCTCCGGCTTGTAGCGAGCGTTCATCCGCCGCGCCTGGAAATCGCCGCAATTGGAGACGGAACTGATCTCGCGATAGGTCTGCTGGCTAGGCAGCCAGACTTCCAGATCCCATGTCTTGCGGGCGCCAAAGCCCATGTCGCCGGTGCACAGCAGCACCTTCCGATAGGGCAGGCCAAGCGCCTGCAAAACCCCCTCAGCCGCGGCGCACATGCGCTCATGCTCGGCCTCGGATTCCTCGGGCCTGCAGATCGCCACCAGTTCGACCTTCTCGAACTGGTGCTGGCGGATGAAGCCGCGCGTGTCGCGCCCGGCCGATCCGGCTTCCGACCGGAAACAAGGTGTCAGCGCCGTCAGCCGCAGCGGCAGGCTTTCCACCGCCACGATCTGTTCGCGCACCAGATTGGTGAGGGAAACCTCCGCCGTGGGAATCAGCCAGCGCCCATCGGTGGTCCTGAACAGGTCCTCCGCGAATTTCGGCAACTGTCCCGTGCCGAACAGGGCCTCATCCTTCACCAGCAGCGGCGGGTTGACCTCCTCATAGCCGTTTTCGCCCGACTGGCGGTCCAGCATGAACTGCGCCAGCGCGCGGTGCAGCCGCGCCATCTGCCCGCGCAGCGCGGTAAAGCGCGCCCCGGAAAGCGCCGCGCCGCCTTCGAAATCCAGCCCCAGCGCCGGGCCAAAATCGGCATGATCCTGCGGCGTGAAGGGGAAGCTCCGCGGTTCGCCCCACCGTGCCACCTCGACATTCTGGACCTCGTCCTCCCCCGTCGGCACGTCGTCCGCCGGCAGGTTGGGGATCGCCGCCAGCCGCGCCGCCAACGCTTCGGCAATCTCGCGATCCTCCGCCTCCAGGGCGGGCAGACTCTCCTTGAGCGCCGCGACTTCGGTCTTCAGCGCGTCGGCCGTCGCCATGTCCTTCTGCGCCATCGCCTGGCCGATGGCCTTGCTCGCCTCATTGCGGCGCGCCTGACCCTGTTGCAGCGCGGTCTTGATCGCGCGGCTCCGTTCGTCCAGCGCCAGCAACTCCGCGCTCAGCGGTTCAAGCCCGCGCCGGGCCAGCCCCGCGTCGAAAGCGGCGGGATTTTCGCGAATGAAACGAATGTCGTGCATGGGTCAGCCCTATGCCGTTCTGCGACCAGCCGCGCAACCCTGCACACCGCCGTCCGTTGGTGGTAAAATCAGGCGTTGAGAAAAGAGGAACGGGACGATGCAGATAGACCATGACGCGATGGTGCTGGTGGCCGATGGGCGCAAGATGCTGTTCTTTCGCAACAAGGGCAGCCCGGCCTTTCCCAATCTGGAAACGGAAGAGGTGAAGGAGCAGGATAATCCCCCCGATCGTGAGCAGGCCTCCGACGGCACGGGACGTGGGCCCAATTCGGTCGCGAGCCATCGCGGCTCCGTCGAGCAGACCAATTTCCACGATCTGGAGGAAGCGCGCTTCGCCGCGGAAGCGGCAGAATTGCTGAAGCGCCGCGCGCTCGCCAATGATTTCGAAAAGCTGATCGTCGTCGCGCCGCCCGCCGCTCTGGGCGAAATGCGCAAACATTATCACAAGGAAGTGCAGAGCCGGCTAGTGGGTGAGATCGCCAAGGACCTGTCGAACCACCCGGTGCCGGAAATCGAGCGGATCATCGCGACGAGTTGAAACCCGACCCGGCCGGCGCTCCCCCCGGATGCGCCGGCCGGGTCGCCCCGCGGTTAACCCTCGGCGCCCGCCTTGGCGCGCGCGAAACGCTTGCGCGCCAGCAGGGCCGCCGCGCCCGCCCCGAACAGCAGCACCATCGGCGGCGCCGGCACGTCGGTCGGCGGCGGCGGATGATGATGGTCGCCGCCCGACGAACTGGATGAAGAGGACGTCGAGGACGAAGACGACGTCGAGCTGCTGGTCGAGGAACTGGTCGAAGAGGAGCTGGACGTGGAGCTCGACGTCGAGGAGCTGCTGGTCACATTGCCGCTGGAGGTCGAGACGTTGCCCGAAGAGGTCGACACATTACCGGATGAGGTGGAAACCCCGCCCGTGGACGTCGAAACGCCGCCGGTCGAGGTGGACACGCCGCCCGTGGTCGAACTGGTGGAACTGGTGATGCCGCCGGTCGAGCTGCTGGTGGAGGAGATCACCACCGATCCGCCCGAACCGCCGCTGCTGCCGCCGAAGAAGCCGCCGAAAAACCCGCCGCCGCCAAAGCCGGGGCCACCCGCCAGCACCACCGGCGCGCCGCCGCCACCGCCGGACATGACCGGCATTTCCGCGGCCGCGACCGGCGCCGGCAGGGGGATGGGCGCCGCCTGGGTGGTCACCGTCACCGTCTGCGGGGCGCAGGAAACCGTCTTCACCACGCGCTGCACCTTGCGCACCGCATAATGCTTGCGGGGCGCCGCCTTGACGCTCTTCGTGCTCTGAACCCCTGCCGGACGCGCGCTTTCCGCGACATGGACGGCGCCGCCGCCGATGATCGCGCCGCCGGCGGCGCAAGCGCATAATTTAGCCAATGCCATCCGTACCGACATAGGTTCCACTCTTGTTTGTCTTCGGCCTGACGATCTCGTCACCGCGTTGCGCAGTAACGGATGCGGGGCCGTTCCCTATTGCTAACAACGCAAAACAAAGCGTTAACTTCAATGGCGTTAACTCTGAATATCGGGGTCAAGTCGAGGAAAAAACTAACAAATTATGAACTCATATGGTTAACGTCCCATTGTGATACGGCGGCCGGCCGCTTGGGCGATACGGCTGGTCTATTTTCTTTTATGATCTGCCGATGGCCGGGAATCGCGAATTTTCTGGGGATAAGCGCGCCGCAATGCGCGGCCGGCGCGCCGGACGACCGATTGCCCGCTTGTCTCAGGCCTTGGCGCTGGCTATTAGGCGCCGTCAACCACAAGTCACGGATACCCCGGCACTTTCAGCATCGGGGGTCCCGCGAGTCGGAGAGCCAGATGGCATCGGTCCTGAATTCCGATAAAGACGGCCAAAATCCGCCGAAATCGGCTGTAACACTCCCACCCGACTATCGTCCTTCCGCAGACGAAGAGTTCATGAACCCGCTTCAGTTGGAATATTTCCGGCAGCGCCTGTGGGACTGGAAGAAGCAGATTCTGGCCGAAGCGGAAGGGACATTGGCCGTCCTGCAGAACGAACCGCTCCGCGAACCCGACCTCAACGATCGCGCATCGAGCGAGACCGACTGGTCGATCGAACTGCGCACCCGCGACCGCCAGCGCAAGCTCATCTCCAAGATTGACGCCGCGCTCCGCCGCATCGACGAGGGCGAATATGGCTATTGCGAAGTGACCGGCGAACCGATTTCGCTGGGCCGCCTGGAAGCCCGCCCGATCGCGACCATGACGGTCGAAGCGCAGGAACGGCACGAGCGGCAGGAAAAAGTCTCTCGCGACGATTAACCTTTTATCCATGCCGCCATGGCAGGGTCGCCGGGAAATTCCAGTGATCTTGCAGGGCGTTGTCGATGGATAGCAATCAGGATGATGGTGATCGTGGTCCGGCGCGTTCCGGCCCGCGCGACAGCCTTTTCCTGCTCACCAATCTAAGCTCGGCCGACGGGGTTCCGCTCGGCCGCGCCCGCGTCCGCAATCTTTCCGCCACCGGCCTCATGGCCGATTGTGAGCGCGCCGTGCCCAATGGCATCCGCATTCGCTTCGACCTGCGCGGCATCGGCCAGGTCCATGGTTCGGTCGTCTGGTCACGGGAGGATCGCATCGGCATCGCGTTCGACGTGCCGATCGATCCCCAACTCGCGCGCCGCCGGGTTTCCGCGCCGGAAGGACAGCTTGCGGTGCCCGATTATCTGCGCCAGCGCCGCTTCATGCGCTGAGCGTCCAAAGCGGATTACAGGGTGGCTCGGATTGCCGCCGCCCACAAAAAAGCCCCGCAAGGCATGGCCCGGGAGCTTCTCCCGGAAGGGCAGGATCAGCGGCAAGGGACCGCCGATCCATGCCTTTCACACAGGCGTCACCGCTGTCAGTGTTGCGCCTCCATTTCCTCCTTCAGCCGAAGCTTCTGCTTCTTGAGCGAGGCCACCAGGATCGCGTCAGGCATGGGACGACTCGTCTCCGCCTTGATTCGAGCCTCAAGCCCGGCATGCTTGGCCGAAAGAGCTGAAATGTGGCTGTTTTCCATGACATTCTCCTTACGAGGGCAATGGATGAACGAGTAGATCACGATTCGCTGGCCGAGTCTTCGGGCGATTCGCGCTTTGCGACGGGCCGCTTTGAAATTTGCGATGGTTCGTGCCGGCCCGCCGGGCTATCAAGGGGCGATGGGACGGCAATGGGTGCGAAAGTAGGTGTATGGTGAGCCGCGAAGACATCATGCGTCGGCTGGAATTGTTGCGAATCGAGCATCGCGACCTGGACGGCGCCATCAGCGCGCTGGTCGATTCCGGTTCGGGCGACCAGATGCAGGTCGCGCGCCTCAAGAAGCGGAAATTGCGCCTGCGCGACGAAATGGCCCTGCTGGAGGATCAGCTCGTCCCCGACATCATCGCCTGAACGGTTGAACGGATTATGGCCAATGCGGTCCTGACTGATCCCGAATGACACAATTCGGGGTTAACGGGCCCGCATCGGGACTGACAAGGCGCCCGCTCTATGGCACATATCGGCCATGAAACTCGCCGCGTCTCTTGAACAGGGCATGCATCGCCGCCTTGTCGACGGTCTCTATGTCGAAGCCATGGTGATGGCGGATGAAGCGCGCGCCTATTTCGATGTGCGTGAGGGAGGCGATCCGGAGACGGACGATCCGCTTCGCCGCGTCGCCTTCGCCTGCGAATCGCTCAAGGTCACGACGCGCCTCATGCACATCATCGCCTGGTTGCTGAGCCAGCGCGCCTGGCAACGGGGGGAACTCAGCGATGCGGAGATGCTGGACGAGAAATACCGCCTCGGCCATGCCGCGACCACCGATCCTTCGGTGGCCGGCAACTTCCCCTTCGCCGCCCGCGCATTGATAGAGGCAAGCCAGGACCTTTACGAAAGGGTCGCCCGCCTTCAGGATCGCATGGCGCGTCCGCGGGCGCAGGCGGAACCCAATCCGGCCCGGGCATTGATGGATCGGCTCAACGCCGCCTTCTGACGGGGGGGGTCGCTGGGGCGGGTCGGCAGGAGCGGGGTTACACATCTCCACGCCATCCAGCCTTTCAGCCTAAATCCCCGCACAGCCTGTCCCGCCATGATCTTGGGGGCTGGCCATCCGCCCGATTTCTGGTCTAGATCAGCGCTATGAATACCGGTTTGCGGACCTGCCGCCGCATTTCAGGCCTGCCGCAAGCTGCTCTTCTCGTGCCGCTGCTTCTGCTCGCGCCTGTCGCTCATGCGCAGGCGGCGGCGCAGGCCGGCGCCCAGCCGGTTCCCGATCAGCCCGATCTGGATCCCAATCTGGCCCCCATGCCCGACATCGGCGTCGACTGGCCGGACATGGGACAGCCCGACATCGTCACGCCCATGGTCGAACTGCCGCCCCAGTCTTCCGACGTGCCGCAGCAGGCGGTCGCGCCCGAAGCGGCCGAGGAACAGGCTGAGGAGGCCGTCACCTTTGCGGATACGGGCGCGGACACGGGTGAGGAGCGCCGCTACACCGTCGCGATGACAGGCGTGGAGGAGATTGCCGACGCCCAGTTCACCACCCGCTTCAACGAACTGTCGGTGCTGCATCAGGGCGAGGGGAAGCCCGCAAATCTCGCCCAGATCAACCGCCGGATCAAGGAGGACAGCGACCTGCTCGACCGGTTGCTGCGCGCCAAGGGCTATTATGCCGCGCGCATTCGCGGCGCCGTGACGCCGCCGGCGGCGGGCAGCGACAGGCTGGCGGTCACCTTCCGGATCGTGCCGGGCGCGCGCTATCTGCTGTCGTCCGTCGACCTGAAGGGCCTGGAGAGCACCGGCGAGCGCGAACCGGAATTACGGTCCGCCTTTCCGCCCAGGGCGGGCGATCCGGTCGATGCCGACGCCATCCTCGCCGGCCAGCAATCCCTGGCCGTCGCGCTGCTCGAGAACGGATTTCCCTTCGGCAAGGTCGAGGAACCGGAAGTCCGCATCGACCATGAGGAGCGCAAGGGCGATCTGGACATCGTCGTCAATCCCGGCGCCTACCGCACCTTCGGCAGGATCGTCATGGCCAATGATGCGCTGTTCAGCGCCCGCCATGTCCAGCGCATCGCCCGCTTCCGTCCCGGCGACACCTATATGGCATCCGATGTCGAAGACCTGCGGCAGGCGCTGATCGCCACCGGGCTCGTTTCATCGCTGACCATGACCCCCAGGGATGCGGGAGACGGCGAGCATGTCGACCTGGCCATCGACGCCCGGCCGGCGCCGCTGCGCACCATAGCGGGCGAACTGGGCTATGGCACCGGGGAGGGTTATCGCGCAGAGGTGAGCTGGGCGCACCGCAATTTCTTCCCGCCGGAAGGGGCGGTGACTGTGCGCGGGGTGATCGGCACGCAGGAGCAGACGGCGTCCTTCACCTATCGCCGCAACAATTTCCGCCGTCGCGACAATGTGCTGACGGGCCTGCTCTCCGTCAGCAACATCAAGCGGGACGCCTATGACGCGCGCACCATAACCCTGTCGGGCGCGCTGGAGCGGCAGACCAACATATTGTTCCAGAAGAAATGGGTCTGGCGCATCGGCGGCGAGCTGATCGCGTCGGACGAAGCGGATGCGTTCAGCAACGGCAGCCGGCGCACCTTCCTGATCGGCGCCATTCCATTGAGCCTCACCTATGACGGCAGCGACGACCTGCTGAACCCCAGCCGGGGGTTCCGCCTGGGCGGCCGGCTCAGCCCCGAACTGTCCTTCCAGAACAGCACCTTCGGCTATGCCCGCGTGCAGCTTGACGGCAGCGTCTATCAGCCGATGAACGACCGGATCGTGCTCGCGGCCCGTGCGCGTTTCGGCACCATATTGGGGTCCACGGTCGACCGGATCGCGCCCTCGCGGCGCTTCTATGCCGGCGGCGGCGCTTCGGTGCGCGGCTATGGCTATCAGGCGATCGGCCCGCGCTACGGCCCGAACGACGATCCGGTCGGCGGCAAGAGCCTGGCGGAATTCTCGCTGGAATCGCGCATCCGCTTCGGCAATTTCGGCGTCGTGCCCTTTGTCGACGCCGGCAACATCTCGACCAGTTTCCTGCCGCGCTTCCGCGACCTGCGCATCGGCGCGGGGCTGGGCGTGCGCTATTACAGCAGCTTCGGCCCGATCCGCATCGATGTCGGCACGCCGCTCAATCCGCAGTCGGGCGATCCGAAGATCGCCGTCTATGTCTCGCTGGGGCAGGCCTTCTGATGGCCGGGGAGACGCCCGCCGCGCCGCCGCCGCCGCGCCGCCGCCGCGCCTGGGACGGCCGCTGGCAGCGTTGGGTCGCCGGCATTCTCGCCACGCTGCTGCTGATCGCCGCCGGCGCGCTGGCCTGGCTCGACACCGTGCCGGGCCATCGCTTCCTCGTCTCCCGCATTGCGAAGATCAGCCCGCCTTCGGGCCTGCGCATCCATGTCGACCGGATCGACGGCAGCATCTACCGCAAGGCCGTTCTCCATGGCCTGACCCTGTCCGATCCCAAGGGCGCCTTCCTTGACGCCCCGCGCGTGGAACTGGACTGGTGGCCCTTCGCCTGGCTCTCCAACCGGCTTGATATAGACCGCCTGGTCATTCCGCAGGCGACGCTGCACAAGCTGCCCAAGCTCAATCCCAGCGAGCGGGAGGGGCCGATCCTTCCCGGCTTCGACATCCGGCTGATGCAATTTTCGGTCGGGCGCCTCATCATGGAGCGGGGCATCACGGGCAAGGTGCAGCAGGCGACGCTTTCCGGCGATGCGGACATTCGCGGCGGCCGCGCCATTATCGATCTTTCCGCCCGGGTGTTGAACGGAGAGGATGCGCTCAACATCGCGCTCGACAGCCGGCCCGACGATGACAAGTTCGACCTCGACGTCACGGTGAACGCACCCAGGGGCGGCGTCCTTGGAATCATGGCCGGGTTGAAGCAGGACGCCAATCTCCGCATCCAGGGGCAGGGAAGCTGGACCCGCTGGAACGGCCGCCTGGCGGGCACGCTGGACAGCGAACCCGCCATAGACCTGAAGCTGGCGGCCCGCAGCGGCACCTATACGGCCGCCGGCACCGTCGAGGGAGCCGCCATGGCGGGACAGGGCCTTGTCCAGCGCCTTTCCGCGCCGCGCCTCGCCATCCAGGCGAGCGGATCGATGGCCGACCGGGTGATCGACGGCAAGCTGTCGCTCCGCTCCGCCGCGATCGACCTCAGCGCGGACGGCGCCATCGACCTGCGCAACAATGCGCTCGACAATCTGCTGGTCGATGTGAAGCTCGCCCGCCCGCAGGCTTTGCTCAAGTCGATGGGCGGCCGGGATATTGCGGCGCGCATCCGGCTGGATGGCCCGCTCTCGGGCTTCGGCTATGAATATCTGCTCACTGCCAGGCAACTCGCCTTCGGCAAGACCGTGATCCACGATGTCCGCGCCGACGGCAAGGGACGCAGGGCGAAGGGCGGCCCGGCGCTGATCCCCGTCCATCTGCGCGCCCGGCGCCTCGATGGCCAGGGCCCGCTGGTAGAGGGGATCATCCGCAATTTCGACCTGAACGGCGTGTTGCAGCTCAGGAACCAGCAGGTCGTCAGCAATCCGATGACGGTGCGGTCCGACAAGCTGCACGGCAGGCTGCTCTTCCTCGCCGACCTGAAATCGGGGCGTTACGACATCGGCCTGGACGGTCAGATCAGCGGCTTGGCCATTCGCGGCCTGGGCGTCGTCGACCTGACGTCGAAGCTGCGCGCCGTGCCCGGCCCCCGGGGCGCCTTCACCTTGAGCGGCAATGCGATGGCGCGGATGCGGCGGCTGGACAACAGCTTCCTGCGGTCGCTGGGCGGCGGCCTGCCGGTGTTGCGCAGCGGCCTGTCGCTCGGACCGGACGGGGAGCTTCAGTTCACCGGCCTCCGCCTGGAGGCGCCGCTGCTAACGCTGTCGGCCAAGGGCTATCGCCGCCGCGACGGCACGTTCCATTTCGAAGGCAATGGCCAGCATGGAAGCTATGGTCCGCTGCGCCTGATCCTGGACGGCAGGATCGACCGTCCGACCGTCGATGTCGTGCTGCAGAGCCCGCTGAAGGCGCTTGGCGTCACGGACATGCACGCCCATCTGGTTCCCGATGCGGCGGGTTACGCTTTCACGGCGGAGGGGGGATCGACGCTCGGTCCCTTCACCGGCAACGGCGCGATCCTGCTGCCGCCCGGCGGCCAGGCGATCGTCCGCATTGCCCGCGTGGCCGCATCGGGCGTCAGCGCCAGCGGCGACCTGCGCCCGGTGACCGGCGGGCTGGACGGCGTGCTGAACGTCAGCGGCCCCGTGACCGGCACCGTCGCCTTTGCCCCTGTAAACGGCGTTCAGCAGCTGAAGCTCGCCCTCACCGCCACCGACGCCAGTTTCGACGGCCCGACCAGCATCGCCGTGCGCCGGGGCAGGCTGGATGCCACGATCCTGCTCGACCCTTCCGGCACGACGATCGGCGCCACGGCGCAGGCGCGGGGCCTGCGCATCGGTGCGATCCAGATCGGCCGCCTTGCGGCCAATGCCGATCTGGTCGACGGCAGCGGCAAGGTGACGGCCAGCCTATCCGGCCAGCGCGGCCGCCTCTTCGACCTCAGCGGCGAGGCGCAGGTCACGCCCGACCGCATCCAGCTTCAGGCCGGCGGCACCATCGACAAGCGGCCGATCAAGCTCAATCGCCCCGCCATATTCACCCGCACCCAGGACGGCTGGCGCCTGGACCCCGCATCGATAGGCTTTGCGGGCGGATCGCTCCAGCTTGGCGGCGAACTCAGCGGCCAGACCACCAGCATAGAGGCGCGGCTGCAGAAACTGCCGCTTTCGCTGCTGGACATCGCCTATGACGATCTGGGCCTTGGCGGCACGGCGACCGGCTCGCTCAGCTATGTGCATACGCGCGGCGGCATGCCGACGGGGAAGGCCGAACTGCGCGTGCGCGGCCTTTCCCGCTCCGGCCTGTCGCTGAGTTCCCGTCCCGTGGATGCGGGCGTCAACGCGGTCCTCAGCCATGACCGTCTGGCCACCCGCATGATATTCGTCGCGAACGGCCAGACCATCGGCCGGTCGCAGGCGCTGCTCATGCCGCTCGGCACCGAAGGCACTCTGGTGGAGCGGCTCAACCGCGCGTCCCTGTTCGCGCAGCTTCGCTACAATGGCACCGCCGACACGCTCTGGCGCCTGACGGGGGTGGAGATCGTGGACATATCCGGCCCGGTCAGCGTCACCGCCGACGCGCGCGGCACGCTGGGCGACCCCGTCATCGCGGGGTCTCTCGCGACGGACAATGCCGCGATCAACAGCCCCGTCACGGGCATGCGGCTGCACGGCGTCAAGGCGCGGGGCCGCTTCTCCGGCGCGCAGCTCGTCATGACCGGCTTCAGCGCCGCCGCGCAAAATGGCGGCACGGTCACCGGGACGGGCAGCTTCATCTTCAACGGCATAGCGGGGGTCGGCATGGACCTGCGCCTCCAGGCGGAGAATGCCGCGCTCCTCGAACGGGACGACATCGCCGCCACCGTCACCGGCCCGATCACCATCGCCTCCACCGGCAAGGGCGGCACCATCGGCGGCGACCTGATCCTCAACCGCAGCCGCTTCACCATGGGGCGCGCCGCCGCCGTGGCGCAGATTCCCGAACTGCGCGTGATCGAGATCAACCGTCGCGGCGACGAGATAGAGCGGCCCCGCACCAGCATTCCCTGGGACCTCGCGATCAAGGCGCGCGCCCGCAACCGCCTGACCGTCACGGGCCTTGGCCTTGAGAGCGAGTGGCGCGCCAATCTGGACATCGGCGGCACGGTCACGAGCCCGGCTATTGCGGGCACCGCCGATCTCGTCCGCGGCACCTATGACTTCGCCGGCCGCCGCTTCGACCTCAAGGAAGGCAAGATCCAGTTCGACGGCCGCACCCCCGTCAACCCAACGCTCGACATCGATGCGGAGGCGGATGTCAGCGACCTCACCGCCACCATTCATGTCGGCGGCACGGGCCTCAAGCCCGTGATCAGCTTCACCAGCGTGCCCGCGCTGCCGCAGGACGAACTGCTGTCCCGCATCCTCTTCGGCACGTCGATCACCAACCTGTCCGCGCCCGAGGCGCTGCAACTCGCCTCGGCCGTGGGTTCGCTTCAGGGGCAGGGCGGCCTCGACCCGATCAACGCCGTGCGCAAGGCGGCGGGGCTCGACCGGCTGCGCATCATCGCCGCCGATCCGACGCAGGGGCAGGGCACCTCCATCGCGGCGGGCAAATATCTGACCCGCAAGACCTATGTGGAACTGATCACCGACGGGCAGGGCTATTCCGCGACCCGCATCGAATATCAGGTCACGCGCTGGCTCTCGCTGCTCGGCGCCATCTCCACCCTTGGCCGCGAAAGCGCCAACGTCCGTGTCTCAAAGGATTATTGAACGTGACCAAATCCCGCATCGATGCGGCCGCCGCGATCAGCGTGATGGACCTGTTCACCATCGGCATCGGGCCGTCCAGTTCGCACACGGTCGGGCCGATGCGCGCCGCGCTGATGTTCATGGACTCGCTGCCCGCCATCCCGGCCCGCGTGCAATGCGAACTCTATGGATCGCTCGCCCTCACGGGCAGGGGCCACGCTACCGACATGGCGATCCTGCTCGGCCTCTCCGGCCAGCGTCCCGACAGCGTCGATCCCGACGCCATTGCCGGCATCCTCGCCACCATCCGCAGCGAGCGCCGCATCCGTGCGGGCAGCGTGGAGGACCGCTTCGTTCCCTTCGACGAAACGACCGACCTCCTCTTCCGCATGGGAGAGTTTCTGGAGGCGCACAGCAACGGCATGCGCTTTTCAGCCTGGTTCGACGGGCAGGAGGAGCCGCTGGTCCGCGATTATTATTCGGTCGGCGGCGGCGCGGTCCTGCCGGGCGCGGAGGCGATCGCCGCCGACGCGCCGCTCGGCCATAATGTCGTCCAGCCCTATCCCTTCTCCTCCGGCGCGGAAATGCTGGCGCTGGGGGAGAGCACCGGCCTCAGCATCGCCACGCTGGTCCTGCGCAACGAGGGGGCCTGGCGCGCGCCGCGGGAAACCGAAGCCTTCCTCGACAGCGTGATCGACGCGATGAGCGCGTCCATCGATCGCGGCCTGAAGGAAGAGGGGTTGCTGCCCGGCGGGCTGAAGGTCCGACGCCGCGCCCGCGCCATCCATAACCGGCTGGTGCTCCAGCAAAATGCCCTCGGCCCGGCGCAGATCTTCGAATGGGTCAGCCTCTTCGCGCTGGCGGTGAATGAGGAAAATGCCGCCGGCGGGCGCGTCGTCACCGCTCCGACCAACGGAGCGGCGGGCGTCATCCCCGCCGTATTGCATTATTATCGCCGCTTCGTCCCCGGCGCCGACCGGGAGGGGGAGCGCCGCTTCCTGTTGACCGCGGCGGCCATGGGCTTCCTCTACAAGAAGCGCGCCTCCATCTCAGCCGCCGAAATGGGCTGCCAGGGGGAAGTGGGCGTCGCCTGCTCCATGGCTGCCGCAGGTCTTGCCGCCGTGTTGGGCGGCACCAACCAGCAGGTCGAAAATGCCGCGGAGATCGGCATGGAGCATAATCTCGGCCTCACCTGCGATCCCATCGGCGGGCTGGTGCAGATCCCCTGTATCGAGCGCAACACCATGGGCGCCGTGAAGGCGATCAACGCGGCCTATCTCGCGCTCCAGGGCGATGGCCGCCATATCGTCAGCCTGGACGCGGTGATAGAAACCATGCGCCAGACCGGCGAGGACATGGCGAGCCGCTACAAGGAAACGAGCCTTGGCGGACTGGCCGTCAATGTCGTGGAATGTTGATCAACTCACCGCCTGCACGCCTCAGCTACGCGGCGAACCGAGCTGGTTTTGTGGCATAAAGGACACAAATTCAGTTGTTTATCTCAGGTTCATGCAACCTCCAGGGACTTCCATGACTTCACCGTCTCCCCGGCTGACAGGGGATTGAGAAGATAAAGTGGAGTACCCGAATATGCGTAAGATCCTGGCCGCAACCCTCCTGACCGGTGCAGCGGTCGCAAGCCCCGCTCTGGCGCAGGACGTCAATCCTACCTTCACCGGCCCGCGCGTCGAGGCGATACTGGGCTACGACCATACCGGCGCCGGCAGCAGCGTGGACAATGACAATGGCCGCGACGACCAGTCGATCGACGGCCTGCTCTACGGCGTGGGCGCCGGCTATGACGTGAACCTTGGCAGCGCGGTGGTCGGCGTCGAGGGCGAATATACCGACTCCACCTCGAAGAGCGGCCGATCGGACCCCACCGACCAGTTCGGCTTCGGCCGCGTCAAGCAGGGCCGCGACCTCTATATCGGTGCGCGGGCGGGCATATTGGCCAGCCCGAACACGCTGGTCTATGTCAAGGGCGGCTACACCAACACGAAGCTGGACGTGCTGGCCGGCAACACCAATGTCGAAACCGACACCAATTTCAAGCTGGACGGCTGGCGCATCGGTGCGGGCGTGGAGCGCGCCATCAACGCCAATACCTTCGCCAAGCTCGAATATCGCTATTCCAAATATGAGGATGCGCATATCGACTTCGCCAACGGCACGACGACCGACGAATTCGGCATCGACACCGACCGGCACCAGATCGTCGCGAGCCTGGGCTGGCGCTTCTGACGGGAGGGAGGGGCCGGTCGTTCCGGCCCCTTCGCCCCACGGCATGGCGCGCCGTCCTGTCGCCCTGCCTTCGAACCTGCTATGACGCTGCCCGTGCACAACGCCATTCCCCATCTTTATTCCGTCGGCATAGAGCCGGACGACATCGACTTCATGGGTCATGTCAACAATGCGAGCTATCTGAAATGGGTTCAGGCGGCCGTACTCGACCATTGGCGGGCGCTCGCTCCCACCGAGGCGGTTGCCCAGCATCTATGGGTCGCGCTCAAGCATGAGATCACCTATCGCAAGCCGACCTTCCTCAACGACGACGTCATCGCGACCGTCCTGCTGGAAAAGGTGCAGGGCGCGCGCGCCTTCTACGAAACGGTGATCCGCCGTGGCGAGGAAGTGCTGGCGGAGGTGAAGTCGAGCTGGTGCTGCCTCGACGCCTCCACGCTGCGTCCGGCGCGCCTGGCGCGGGAGGTGATCCAGCATTTCTTCGCGCCGGACGGAACGTGACGTTTCGACCCTGAACGGGCCGCCTAAAGCGTCGCCTCTATCTCCCGCGCTGCAATATCCGGCTTTTCCGCCAGGCTGATCGGCCGTCCGACCACCAGGATCGAGGCGCCCCGGTCCAGCGCCTCGCGCGGCGTCACCGCGCGCTTCTGGTCGCCCATCGCGCCGCCTGCCGGCCGCACGCCCGGAACCACGAAGAATCCGTCAGGCCACGCCTTCTTCGCCAGCGCGACCTCCTCGCCGGAGCAGACGATCCCGTCCAGCCCCGCGCTGCGCGCCAGATCGGCCAGTCGCGCCACCTGATCCTCGGCCTTGCCGCCCACGCCGATGTCGAGCAGGTCTCCATCGTCCAGGCTGGTCAGCACGGTCACGGCGACCACCCGGGTCTTGGCCCCTGCCGCCGCCTTCGCGTCCTCCAGCATGGCGCGCCCGCCGGCGGCATGGACGGTCAGGATCGCAGGCTCCAGCACATGCAGCGCCTGCACCGCCTTGGCGACCGTGTTGGGAATGTCGTGCAGCTTCAGATCGAGGAAGATCGGCAGGCCGAACTTCATCATCTCATGCACGCCATGATGGCCGTGGGCGCAGAAGAATTCGAGGCCCAGCTTCAGCCCGCCCACATGATGACGCACCTGCTGCGCAAGGTCCTGGGCCTTGCGCAGGTCGGGCGTATCGATGGCGACATAGATGGGGCTGGTCATGCTGGTCCTGTGGTGGAGAGGGTAGGGGTCGCGGCCTTGTTGTCCGCGACGGCGAGGGATGGAGGGGCGGAAGACGAGGGGGCGGCGGTCGCCGCGACGAGCGCGCGCTCGGTACTCTCCAGCTTGCGCTTCATGCGCCAGCGGGTTGCCCGCGCCATGATCCAGAAGGGCAGCGCACCCAGCAAATAGGCGCCGATCAGCAGGACCGGCAGTTTCGTTTCCATGACCAGGTCGCCCCAGAGATTCACTTCTACGCGCGTGTAATTGGCGACGCAGAATAGCGCGAGGGCGACGGCGATGACGACCCAGAAGGCAGTCCGCAGAAATTGCATCAACGCTCCTATAGCTGCTGAGCGGGCAGCTTAGGCGATTTTGTCGCGCTGCGGAAGCGCTTCGTCGGACGGAGGGAAGGCGATGCGCAGGGAAAGCGTCTTTTCCGCGCCCGGTTCGATGCTGTCCATGCCCGCCGGACGATTGACGGCATCGGGCATGTGGGTGACAGGTTCCAGGCAGAAATCCGGGGAAAGGGGCGGGCGATAGACATGGAACCATGACGCGCCCACGGCGCTGAGCACGACCCGCGTCCCATCCCCTCGCCGGACGGTGGCGCTGCCGTCCCAGCCGCCATAGGCATTGTCGATCAGGCTGTTTCCCCGCACCCGCGCGCCCGCCGACCAGTCGCCCAGCGCGTCCGCCGCCACCTGCCGCACGGGCAGCATGTCGGCTGTCGCAAGCCACAGCCGGTCCGCCCGGAACTGGAGCGACGTGTCTTCGTCCGCCTGGAAATAGGGGTGGAAGCCAAGGCCCGCTGGCATGGCCTCATCGCTGATGTTGCGCAGCGTCAGGCTCATTTCGATGGCATGGTCGGACAGGGTGAAATGCTGCTGCGCTTCATAGGCCCATGGCCAGCCGCCATCGCCGTCATATCGGTGCGTGAGGTGCGCGCTGTCCTGCGCCGCCGCCGCGACGCTCCATGCCGAGGTCCAGCCGATGCCGTGGAGGCTGTGCGGATGGTCCCCGAAGTTGAGCGGCATCCGCACGTCGCGCCCGGCGAAACGAAAGCGGCCATGGGCGATCCGGTTGGTATAGGGCACCAACGGGAAGCTCGCCATCTGCAACGGATCGCTGCTGTCGGCCGGAGCGGCCCGCAATATGTCCGTCCCCGCGAAGCGAAGCGCCGCCAGCGATCCGCCGATGGCGGGGGCGAGCACGGCTTCCACCGCCCCCGCCTTCAGGGCGATCCGGCCGCTCAGCCGACCATGTCCTCAAGCTCGCGGCCTTTCGTCTCATGCACCAGGGCGCGAACGAAGAAGAAGGAGACGGCGGCGAAGAAGGCATAGCCGGTATAGGTGATCGCCAGGCCGGGCGAGACCGCCAGCGCCGGGAAGCTGACGGAGATCAGCGCATTGGCGATCCACTGCGCGAAGCCCGACACGGCAAGCCCCGATCCCCGGATCTGGTTCGGGAACATCTCGCCCAGCATCACCCACATGATCGGACCCCAGCTCATGTTGAAGAAGATCACGTAGAGATTGGCGGCCACCAGCGCGATCACGCCGTTATTGCCGGGCAGCGATACGGCGCCGTCGGCCGCCGTGACCGCCGTGGAGAAGGCATAGGCGACGGTCGCCAGCGTCACCGCCATGCCCGCCGATCCGATCAGCAGCAGCGGCTTGCGCCCGATCCGGTCCACCAGCGCGATGGTGGCAAGGCAGGCGCCGATCGACAGCACGCCCGACAGGATGTTGGTCTGGAGCGCATAATCCTCCGAAAAGCCGACCGCTTCCCACAGGGTAGCGCCATAATAGAAGACGACGTTGATGCCGACGAGCTGCTGGAACACGGCCAGGCCGATGCCGGTCCAGACGATGGGCCGGATCTTGCCGCTGGCCTTGTCGATCAGGTCGCTGAGCTTGGGCCGGTGATGATCGGCGGCCAGACTGTTGCGGATTTCGACCACCTTGCGCGATGCGGCTTCGGCGCCGAACAGGCGGGTGAGCACGGCTTGGGCGCGCTCCTCCTGCCCGCGCGCCACCAGATAGCGGGGGCTTTCCGGGATCACCAGCAGCGCCAGGAAGTAGATCGCGGCCGGAATGGCCTGGAGCCAGAACATCCAGCGCCAGGCGGGAAAGCCCAGCCACAGCTGCGCCGTCGATCCGCCGGCATAGCGCGCCAGCACGAAATTGGCGACGAACGCGCCGGTCAGGCCGGAGATGATCATCACCTGCTGCACGCTGGAGAGACGGCCGCGCACCGCCGCCGGAGTGACTTCGGAAATATAGACCGGGGAGATCACGCTCGCCGCGCCGACCCCCAGGCCGCCGACGATGCGCGCGACGATGAAGATGACGGACGATCCCGCCGCCCCCGCCAATATCGCGCTGACGAGGAACAGCGCGGCCGACAGCATCATCACCCCGCGCCGTCCGATCAGGTCGGCCATGCGCCCGGCCAGGAACGCGCCGATGGAGGAGCCCACCAGGATGGCGCCGACATTGACGCCGATGCCCAACTTGCCGAGGTCGAAGGCGCTTTCCAGCCCCTTTTGCGTGCCGTTGATGACGCCGCTGTCATAACCGAACATGAACCCGCCGATGGTCGCCACGGCGACGATGGCGGCGATGAAGGCCATATTGACCTTATCGGCACTCCCTTCGGACATTCCTGCTCCTCCGATTTATATTCTAGATGGCTGCAATATAGGATGTTTGCCCGCGCGCGCCGGGATCGAAAGCGAAAAGATCACCGGCACAGGGCTGCGCGAGAAGCTGGTCCCTCGTCAAGCCCTTGCGTGCGGTGGTGGCATAGGCGACCGACAGGTCCGGTCCGCCAAAGGCGATCTTGGTGACATTGGCGACGGGAAAGCGGACCTCCGCCATCAGCCCGCCCGCGGGATCGTACCGCCGCGCGGCCCAGCCGGCGAACAGCCCGGTCCAAAGGCAGCCTTCCGCATCGACGGTCGGTCCATCGGGATAGCCGGCGCCATCCTCGATCTCCGCGAACAGCGCCGTATCATGCAGCGTGCCGTCCGCCGCGATCCGCGTCCGCCAGATCCGCCTGCCCAGCGTGTCGGTGTGATAGAGCAGCGTGCCGTCCGGCGAGACGGCAGGACCATTGGTGATCGAGACCGGAGGCAGACCGCTTTCAGTCAGCCGGCCCTGGTGCAGCCTGTAGAAGCGCCCGCTATCGGCCTCCTCCCCATCGTCCATCGACCCGAACCACAGGCCGCCCGCCGGATCGACAGTGGCGTCGTTCAACCGGTTGCCGGGCCGGTCGGCCTCCGGCGCGTGCAGCAGCGTGAAGCCGGCGGCATCGGGATCGAAGCGGTGCACGCCGGACTGGAGCCCGACGGCGAACGATCCGTCCTGCGCCGGAACGATCCAGCCGACCTGGCCCGGCGCGTCCCAACTGCGCGCGACGCCCAGATCGGGGTCGAAGCGGTGGATGCGCTTCTCCTTGATGTCGACGAACCAGAGCGCTGCATCCCGCGCCACCCAGACGGGCCCTTCGCCCAGGGTCGCGCCGACGCTGAGGACGCTTTCCGGAACCGGGGCCATGGCCTCAGCGCCAGCCCGCATCGATGAAATAATCATGCCCCGTGCACATGCGCGCGTCGTCGGACGCCAGGAACATGGCCAGCGCGGCCACGTCCGCCGGCATGATCCGCCCGTCCAGGCATTGCGCGGCGACGATCTCCGCCTCGCCTTCGGGCGTGTACCATTTCATCTGGCGCGGCGTCTTCACATTGCCGGGAATGATGGTGTTGACGCGGATATTGTCGCGCCCCAGATCGCGGGCCAGACTGCGCGTCAGCCCCTCGATCGCCGCCTTGGCGGTCTGGTACAGCACCAGATCGGGCAGGGCGAGGTGCCAGCTTATCGACCCGAAGTTCAGGATCACCCCGCCGCCCGCGCGCTTCATCGCCGGGGCCACCGCCTGCGCCGCGAAGAAGAGGTGGCGCAGGTTCACCGCCATGCGCTCGTCCCAATAGGCGGGCGTGACATCCTCGATGCCGTGGCGGTCGTCATTGGCCGCATTGTTGATCAATATGTCGACGCCGCCAAGCTGCGCTTCCACCGTGGCGATCATGGCGTGCACGGCTTCGATGTCCCTGAGGTCGCAGGGGTGGAAGACGGGCGCGAAATCCGCGTCCTTCAGCCGTTCCGCGACGGCCCGGCCTTCTTCCTGCGCAATGTCGCAAAAGGCGACCCTGGCTCCCTGCGCGGCAAAGGCTTCGACCAGCCCTTCACCGATTCCGCTGCCGCCGCCGCTGATGAAGACGCGCTTGCCCTTCAGGCTGGGATAGATGGCGCCGCTCATGCGAGCAGGCCCCGCTTGGCGAGATTGGCCATCAGCGCGGCAAGTCCGAATTTCCACGGCGCCGCCTGCTTCGACGTCACGACCCGGTTCATCAGCCGTCCCAGGCGCGGGGTGGAGATGGCGACGATGTCGCCCACCTTGTGGGTGAAGCCGCGTCCCGGTTCGTCGCGATCCTGGACGGGTGCGAACAGCGTGCCCAGGAACAGGGCCAGACCGTCGGGATATTGATGCTCGGAAAGCGTCTGACGCACCAGTTCCAGCGGATCGCGGCTGATCTGGTTCATGCTGCTGGTGCCTTCCAGCCTGTAGCCTTCCGGGCCGTCGATGGTGAGTTCGACCACAGCGTTGCGCACGTCATCGATGGTGAAATCATTGTCGAACAGCCGGACGAGCGGCCCCAGCGAACAGGATGCATTATTGTCCTTGGCCTTGCCCAGCAGCAGGGCGGAACGACCCTCCAGATCGCGCAGATTGACGTCGTTGCCCAACGTCGCGCCGACGGTCCGGCCGCCGGCATCGACGATCAGCACGATCTCCGGCTCCGGATTGTTCCAGTTGGAATCGGAACGGATGCCGATCTCCGCGCCCGCGCCCACCGTCGAGAGCACCGGCGCCTTGGTGAACACTTCGGCATCCGGGCCGATGGCGACCTCCAGATATTGCGACCAGAGCCCGTCCTCGATCAGCGCCTGCTTGAGCGCCGCCGCCTCGGCCGAACCCGGCACGACGGCGCGGATCGACCCGCCGACCCGCTCCTCAAGCCGCGCCCGGATTTCCGCCGCCGCGCCTGCTTCGCCGCGCGCCTGTTCCTCGATCACCCGTTCGATGGCGGAAAAGGCGAAGGTCACCCCGCAGGCCTTGACGCATTGCAGGTCGACCGGGCTCAGCAGCGGCAGGTCCAGCCTATCCAGCGCGCCCAGCGCCACGCCATTGGCGGTCCTTGCGGCAGGCAGCATTTCGACCAGTTGCGCGACAGTGGGGGCGACGCGGCTCATGTCATAGGCGATGCCGCCTTTGACCAATATGGGGGTTGGGCCATCCGCCGTTTCCACGCGGCCAAGGAACAGGCCAGACCGCCAGTCGGCGGGAAGGCAATCGAGCAAAGTGGAGACCCCCGGCATCATCGACTCCTAAGAACGTCCGTTATTGATAGCGCTACCACCACGACTGGCGGTCGAAGTCAAGGGTGCTGGGAGTCGTAGCCGCGGAACCGCCCCATCGCCCGCGCATTTCCTCCTGAAAAAGGAGGCAGCACGCTCATGGCCGCTCGCGCATATTGGCAGGGGCAGATTCGTCTGGCGCTGGTATCCATTCCGGTGGAGATCTATGCCGCCACCAAGTCCGGCGCGCAGATCGCCTTCCACCAGATACACCAGCCCAGCGGCAAGCGCGTCCGTTATGAAAAGACCGTTCCGGGCCTGGGTCCGGTCGATCCGGAGGACATCGTCAAGGGCTATGAGCTGTCCAAGGGCGACTATGTGCTGCTCCAGCCCGACGAGATCGACGCGGTGAAGCTGGAGAGCAAGAAGACGCTCGAACTCACCCAGTTCGTCGACGCCAGCGAGATCGATGTCCTCTATTATGAGCGGCCCTATTATGTCGTGCCCGCGGACGATCTGGCGGAGGAAGCCTTCATCGTCCTGCGGGAGGCGCTGCGGCGGACGAAGAAGGTCGGGCTGGGCCAGCTTGCCATGCGGGGCCGGGAATATATCGTCTCGCTGAAGCCTTGCGGCCGGGGCATGGTTCTGGAAACGCTGCGCTATGCCGATGAGGTGAACCGCGCCCAGAGCTATTTCCGCGACATAGAGGATGCGAAGCCCGATGCGGAGCTGCTCGACCTTGCCGAGACGCTGATCGAGAAGAAGACCGCACCCTTCAAGCCCGACAGCTTCCACGACCGCTATGTGGACGCGCTGGAAAGGCTGATCGAAAAGAAGAAGAAGTCGAAGGGCCGCCGCGTCATCGAGGAGGAAGAGGAGGGCGCGGCTCCGCGCGGCAGCAATGTGATCGACCTGATGGCGGCGCTCAAGAAGTCGGTCGGTTCCGGCGCGGCTTCTTCCGCCGCGAAACCGGCGGCGAAGAAGGCGCCTGCCGCCAAGGCGCCCGCCAAGGCCACGACGCGAAAGACCCCCGCCAAGCCGGCCAGCCGAAAACGGGCCTGACCCATGGCCGATGCCGATCCGCTCAGCACCTATAACCGCAAGCGCGATTTCACCCGCACCCGCGAGCCGGCGGGCAAGCGCGGACGCAGCCACGGCAATGGCAACGGCTTCATCGTGCAGAAGCACGATGCGACCCGCCTGCATTACGACTTCCGCCTGGAAATGGATGGCGTGCTCAAGAGCTGGGCAGTGACGCGCGGCCCCAGCATCGATCCCGCGGACAAGCGGCTGGCCGTCCGCACGGAGGATCATCCGCTGTCCTATGCGACGTTCGAGGGGACCATTCCCAAGGGGGAATATGGCGGCGGCACCGTGATGCTCTGGGACGAGGGCACATGGGAACCCGTTCCGGGCAAGAGCGCGAGCGACATCGAAAAAGGGCATCTCCATTTCATCCTGCACGGGCAGCGGATGCGGGGCGAATGGCTGTTGATCCGGCTGAAGCCGCGAGGCAGGGAAAAGGGAGAAAACTGGCTGCTGCGCAAGATCGAGGATGCCCATGCCGGCAGCGCGGACGAACTGACCGCGCGTGAGCTGACGAGCATCAGGAGCGGTCGCACCATGGCGGAAATCGCCGCCGGCACGCCGCCCATGTCGCTGAAGGGGAAGAGGGGAAAAGCCTTCGACGCGGCGATGGCGCAGGCCGACCGCGCCGTCCCGGCGAAAAGGCGCGCCAAGGCAGGGACGGGCCGCATGCCGGCCTTCCAGCCGCCGCAACTGGCGACGCTGGTCGATGCCGTGCCCACGGGCAATGGCTGGATGCACGAGATCAAATATGACGGCTATCGCTGTCTGGTTTCCGTATCGGGCGGGAAGGTCAAGATCTTTACGCGGTCGGGCCTCGACTGGACGGACCGGTTTGCGCCGTTGCCGGCGGAAATCGGGGCGATGAACCTGCCCGCAGCCCTGATCGATGGGGAAATCGTCGCCCCGGGCAGCGATGGGAATCCGGATTTCTCCACGCTTCAGCAGGTGTTGAAGGGAGAGGGAAAGGCGGCGCTGCACCTGTTCGCCTTCGATCTGCTGCATCTGGACGGGCAGGATCTGACCGCCATGCCCAATATCGGCCGCAAGGAAAAGCTGGCGGGCCTGTTGGGGGAGGGTTCCGCCCATGTCCATGTCGGCGATCACGTCGTCGGCGCCGGGGAAAAGCTGTTCCACGCCATGTGCGGCGCAGGGCAGGAGGGGATTATTTCCAAGCGCGCCGACGCCGCCTATCGCGGTGCGCGCACGAAGAACTGGCTGAAGGTCAAATGCACCCGCCGTCAGGAATTCGTCATCGTCGGCTGGACCCCCAGCAGCGCCAGCGGCCGGTCCATCCGCAACCTGCTGCTTGGCCAGCGGGAAGGGGATGGCCTGGTCTATGCGGGTAAGGTCGGCACGGGCTTCAACGCGGCCAACAGCGCCGGACTGATCGCCGCCCTGGGCAAGCGCGGGCGCAAGGCCGCCGCGCTCAGTGTGCCGCGCAGCGAAAGCAAAGGCGCCCAATGGGTTCGCCCCGATCTGGTCGCTGAAATCGCCTTTGCCGAATTCACGGCGGAGAATATCGTCCGCCATGCCAGCTTCCTTGGCCTGCGCGAGGACAAGGCAGCCGGCGACGTTCGACGCGAGGAAGCCATGCCGACGCCCGAAGCCCATAGCTCGATCCGGATCAGCAATCCCGACCGGCTGATCTTTCCGGAGGCGAAGATCACCAAGGGCGAACTGGCCGATTATTACGCCCGCATGGGCGCGGCGATGCTGCCCTGGATCGCCCGCCGGCCGATCAGCCTGGTCCGCTGTCCGCAGGGCCGGGCGAAGAAATGCTTCTTCCAGAAGCATGACAGCGGCAGCTTCGGCGATCATGTCAAACATGTCCCGATCCGCGAGAAGGAAGGGAATGAGGAGGATTATCTCTATATCGAGGATAGCGAGGGATTATTGGCCTGCGTCCAGATGGGCGCGATCGAATTTCATGGCTGGGGGTCCAGTGTGGCGGATGTGGAGCGGCCGGATCGCATGATCTTCGACCTTGATCCCGACGAAGAGCTGGACTTCGAGGATGTGAAGAAGGCCGCGCGGGACATCCGGCGGGCGCTGGAGGATCTGGGCCTCACCAGCTTCGCCATGCTGTCCGGCGGCAAGGGCATCCACGTCGTCGTGCCGCTGACGCCGCAGGCGCAATGGCCGGAGGTCAAGGATTTCGCGGACCGCTTCGCCCGCGCCCTCGCCACCCAGGAACCGGACCGCTTCACCGCGACGATGAGCAAGGCGAAGCGCAAGGGCCGCATCTTCATCGACTGGCTGCGCAACCAGCGCGGCGCCACGGCTGTGCTGCCCTATGTGGTGCGTGCCCGCGAGCCGGCTTCCGTCGCCGCCCCCGTCACCTGGGAAGAGCTGGACGGGATCGACAGCGCCGCGCATTTCACGGTGAAGGATGCTGCCGTCCTGCTGGACCGCGCCTCTTCGCGGGACCTGCGCGGCTGGGGCGAGGCGCATCAGCCGCTGCCGGCGCATTAGGACGGCCTGCGTCAAATCTGACGGGGACCTTACGCTCCGGATTTTTGCTGTAGCATCGGTGCGAAGGGAGAGCGGGTTCGCGCTTCCCACACGGCGCTTGGGCGGATTTTTGCCGCATTCGCCTTTTCTGCGCCTGTGCTTTGTTGCATATCGGGAATCACCATGACGAAGCCGACCGAAGAAGCGCCCGATAGCGGCGCCGCCGCCCCTGCCTCCACCACTGAGACGTCCGACATGGCCTCCGCAGCGCGCAAATCGGCGGGCAAGGCGGTCTGGATGGGAACGGCCGTCGGCATAGGATCGGCCGCCATCGTCGCGGCGTTGCTCTACGCGAACAAGAAACGGGGCTGAAGCTCCCTCCGGGAAAGCGAAAAAAAAGGAGGCGGCATGGCCTTCGCTCCATGCCGCCTCATGATGCGACCCTTCCAGGGCTCTGTCCCCGCTCGGACGGGGAATTATCCTATGCCGCGCTGCCGCTCAGATAGGCGATCAGTTCCGGCTTGCTGACCGACATGCTCTTGTCCGCGTCGGCGGTGACGAAGGCGCCGTCGGCCCAGGCGGTCACTTCGGCGGGCGGCAGGGACTGGCCCGTCGCCTTCAGCTCCTGATCCTTGAGCGCCACCATCCAGCGCGAAAATTCCGCCTTGTCGAGCTGGCCGTCATGATTCTGGTCATAGGCCGGAAATTCCGTATCGACGATGGATGCGACCGCATCGCCCGACGCGGCGGGCTGGGCCTCATTCCCCTGCGGCGAGGCGGGAGCGGCTTCCTGCGGCGCGGCTGCCCCCGCCTGCGCAAGGGCGGGCGTTGCGGCCAGGAGGGCGCCCGTCAGAAGAAATGCGCGGATCATCATCTGCTCCAGAACCGATCGTCCGTATTTCACATGGGGTAATAGCCAGATAAAACATGTGGTTCCTGACTTTTTGTTCATGTCGCTCCACTCATCTTCCGATTCGCGTCGTTTCGCCGCCCGATCCTGCCATTAATGGGATGAAGTACGGGAAAGCGGCGCTTCCTGCCCTGTCCTTGCGGTCGATTTGCCCCGGAAAGGCGGTGCTGCTAGGCGGCGCAGCGACATTCAACTCATGCACGCAGGATTCGCCCGATGGTCCCCCGTTACGCCCGCCCGCAAATGACCGCCCTCTGGGAGCCGGAAGCCCGCTTCAAAATCTGGTTTGAGATTGAGGCGCATGCGACCGAAAAGCTGGGCGAACTGGGCGTCGTGCCGGCATCCGCGGCCAAGGCGCTCTGGGACTGGTGGGCGACCGAGCCTGCGATCGACGTGCCGGCCATCGACGCGATCGAGGCCGTGACCAAGCATGACGTCATCGCCTTCCTGACCTGGGTTGCGGAGCAGGTGGGCGACGAAGCCCGCTTCATGCATCAGGGCATGACGTCCAGCGATGTGCTCGATACCTGCCTTGCCGTGCAGTTGAGCCGCGCCGCCGACCTGTTGATCGAGGATCTCGACAAGCTGCTGGAGGTGATCAAGCGCCGCGCCTATGAGCATAAACTGACCCCGACCATCGGCCGCAGCCATGGCATCCATGCGGAGCCGGTGACCTTCGGCCTTAAAATGGCAGAGGCCTATGCGGAGTTCAGCCGCTGCAAGGCGCGCCTGATCGCCGCCCGTGCCGAAGTCGCGACCTGCGCCATTTCCGGCGCGGTCGGCACCTTCGCCAATATCGACCCCCGCGTCGAGGAGCATGTCGCGGAAAAGCTGGGCCTTGCCATCGAGCCGGTGTCGACGCAGGTCATCCCGCGCGACCGCCATGCGATGTTCTTCGCCACGCTGGGCGTGATCGCCTCCTCCATCGAGCGGCTCGCCGTCGAGGTCCGCCACCTTCAGCGCACCGAGGTGCTGGAGGCGGAGGAATATTTCTCGCCCGGCCAGAAGGGCAGTTCCGCCATGCCGCACAAGCGCAATCCGGTGCTGACCGAGAATCTGACCGGCCTTGCCCGCATGGTGCGCAGCTATGCCCTGCCGGCGATGGAGAATGTGGCGCTGTGGCATGAGCGCGACATTTCGCACTCGTCGGTCGAGCGCTATATCGGTCCCGACGCGACCATCACGCTCGACTTCGCGCTGGGCCGGCTGACGGGCGTCATCGACAAGCTGCTCGTCTACCCTGAGCGGATGATGAAGAATCTCGACAAGATGGGCGGCCTGGTCCACTCGCAGCGGGTGCTGCTGGCGCTGACGCAGGCGGGCGTCTCGCGGGAGGACAGCTACCGCTATGTCCAGCGCAATGCGATGAAGGTCTGGGAATCGGACGGCCAGCTATCGCTGATGGAATTGCTGAAGGCCGACCCCGATGTCGCGGCCGCCCTTACGGCGGAGCAGATCGAAGAGAAGTTCAACCTCGACTATCACTTCCGCCAGGTCGACACGATCTTCCGCCGGGTGTTCGGGGAATAGGATCGAACAGGCCCGGCAAGCCGTGCCGGGCCTGCCGGTTCCGTGATCCTGTGAAAGCAGGAGCACGGTGCAGCCCTGGTGGATCGCTGCCGCGCTAGAACCCGGCCCTCACGAGAGAAAAGCCGTCAATGCGGAACGGCGTCCGACTGCCGCCGGATCAGCTCATAATCGAGCAGCAGATGCGAAGGCTTTTCCCCCGACTTGCCCTTGCGCGCCTTGATCTGCCGCACCAGCAATTCGACGGCGGCACGTGACATGGCGCTGATCGGCTGGCGGATCGTCGTCAGTTCGGGCCAGATCGTGGTCGCCAGCGACGTATCGTCGAAGCCGCAGACGGTCAGGTCGCCCGGCACGTCCAATCCGCTGCGATGGGCGATGGCGACGGCCGCCGCCGCCATGTCGTCATTGCTGGCGAAGATCGCGGTCGGCGGCTCGGGCAGCGCCAGAATGCGTTCCGCCGCATCCAGTCCGGAGCGATAGGTGAAATAACCCTGCTCGACCAGCGTCTCGTCCGGCTCGATACCCGCTTCCGCCAGCGCATCGCCATAGCCTTCGAACCGGCGCTGGCTGGCGCTCTGGTTCGGGTGGCCCTTGATGAAGCCGATGCGGCGGTGGCCCAGCGCGATCAGATGGCGCGTCATCGCCAGCGCCGCGGCATGGTCGTCGATGCTGACGGCCGACATGTCGGCTGGTGCTTCCCCGGTGGCGACCGCGACCGCGACGATGTCCGCCGCCTTCAGCGCATCCTTCATGGCCTGATGATCGCACAATGGGGGCGGAAGGATGACTCCGTTGATCCGGCCGCGCAACAGATGGTCGACCACCGTGTCGATGGCGGTTTCCTCATCCCATTTCTCCACCACCAGATCGACCCCGCTGCGGCTGGCCTGGTCCAGGCTGCCGACCAGGAATTCGCTCAGATAGGAGGCCGACGGGTTGCTGTAGAGCAGGCCGATACGGGTTTCGTCCCCGCCCGCCAGACTGCGCGCGGCGGCGCTGGGCGAATAGTTGAGCGCGGCGATGGCCGCTTCCACCTTTTCCTTGGTGGCGCTTCTCACGATCTGTTCGCCGTTGATGACGCGGGACACCGTCATGGGCGACACACCCGCATGTTTCGCAACATCGTTGATGGTAGGGGCGTTGCGCTGCCGCCTAGAGCTTCTCGGTTCCATGAGCGTAATGGTAACGGGAAGCTCGCCCGATACTAAGCAAAATCCTCCAACCCGCTTCCGGACCGGTCAGGCGCGGCCCCTGTTCCGGGGATGGCCGCCCGCATCCAGCACGGTTTCCATCGCGACATAGGTGGAGGTGCTGGCGACATGGGGCAGGCTGGAGATCTTCTCGCCCAGCACGGCGCGGTAACGGCGGATGTCGGCGGTCCTCACCTTCAGCAGATAATCGAAGCTGCTGGCGATCATATGGCATTCCTCGACCTCGGGAATGCGGCGGACGGCGGCATTGAACTCATCCAGCGCCTTTTCGCGCGTGTCGGACAGCTTCACCTCCGCAAAGGCGACATGGTCCATGCCCAGCTTCGCGGGATCGACGATGGCGCGAAACCCGCGGATCACCCCGGTGTCGATGAGGCGACGCAGGCGAACCTGACAGGGCGTCTTGGACAGGCCCACCGTCTGGGCAAGATCGGTGACTGTCATGCGGCCATCTTCGACCAGGGCGGCGACGATCTTCCGATCGAACTCGTCCATTTCGATCGTCGGCGGCTGATTTTTCATGGATTGCGCCGTGGGAGCAAGTTGTCGCGAAAGGCCATGCATTTTCCGACAAGGATGATGGTCGGGGAGAGAGGAGGGTTAAGTCGCCGGTTAAGTGGGCTAAGTTGATGCCTAGAAGTCCTAGGAGTGGCGGTTTTCTGGGAGTTCCGTTTGTGGCAGTGCTACGTGCGAGTGCTACGTTATCCACCTTCGGACCGCAATCCTTTATGTTGAACAGTTACCTACGCAAACGCCCCCGATCTCAGCATTGGCAGCTTCGGATGATGGTCCCGGCCGCTGCGCGACCGGTCATCGGCAAGCGTGAATTTACCAAGTCTCTCCGTGAGACTGATCGTCGGCGGGCTGAGGAATCTGCCCTGCCGATCCTGATGGCGTGGAAGTCTAGGGTAGAAGCTGCCCTTTCGTCGTCAGATCGGGGTACGAACGCCGATGGCTACCTTGTTTGTCCTACGGCGACTGAGTTGGAAGAGGCGGCACTTGTCGTTGGATATGAGCGGGCCAGCGAACGCGTTGTGCAGCTAATAAAGGTCAAGGCCCAGCTTGGCGATGCCCATTACCGAGCGCTTCGCTCCAAGTTCAAACGCCGACATGCTGATTCTGTGCGCCTACTGAAAGGGGATGATTACACCTACTGGCGCGGTCATGCTGTACGGCAGGTCCATAAGCGCGGCTGGGATTTGCCACAAGGAAGCCTTCCATTCGAGGAGTTCGTTCAGCAGCTAGGTCGGGCAGGTACAGACACGTTTGCGAGGGCGGTGGCGATCATTGACGATACGGAACATGCCTTCATGCCATCGGCTCCTGTTCAAGCAGCGATTAAGAGGAAAAATGACCGGGCGCGTGATGGCGAGCGCATAGCCCAGCTATATGATATTTATCAGGCACAGCGCCTCGCAGAAGGCAAAAAGCGGCCCGATACCTTGCGGCAGGATCGCAAGCCTGTTGATGAGTTCGCCTCATTTGTTGCGTAGCCTACGGTCTATCCAGCCGTCCGATGTACGAGAATGGCGTAATCTTCAAACCTCCCTTCCCATTACCTATGGGAAGCGGAACGAGTTCAAAGGGATGCCCCTCCGGCAGATCGCCGCTGTGGCTAAAGAGAGGGGAATGAAGACTCTCGATCTCGTCACAGTCAATAAAAAGCTGTCTGCTGTTTCGGCGCTATTTTCGTGGGCTAAGCGCGAAGGGTATGTTGAAGAGAACCCTGTCACTGGGCTGTTCTATCAGGTCGATAAGCAGAAGAATGCGCGTCCGCCCTTCACGGTGGAGCAGTTGAATATCATCCTTCGGTCGCCGCTGTTCACCGGATTCCTTCGGGATGGGAAAGAGTTTAAAAAGGGAAATGTCCAGACAAGAGACTGGCGCTTTTGGCTCCCGTTAGTCTGCTTGTTCACCGGTGCCCGACTAGGGGAAATTGCCCAGCTGCGGCTTGATGATGTTCGACAGGAGGGGGATGTTCATTACATCGAGATAAAACATGAGGAGAAAACGGGGCAGGCGACGAAGAACGGGAAAAATCGCATTTCTCCCTTGCATTCCACGCTCATTGCTATCGGCTTCATTGATTATGTATGCGTGCAAAGAGAACGGGCCAAAGAAGATGGCGAGCAGCGCTTGTTCCCGGAACTTCAGAAAAATGAACGAGATCAAAGTGGTAAGGCGTCCCGCTTCTGGCGCGTATATTTAGAACGTATCGGTTTAAAGGAAGCAGCGGACGGTCTGGGTTCGCATTCCTTCCGGCATGGTTTGACCGATCAACTCCGCCTTGCTGGATATTTCGATCAGGATATCGCTGTTGTTCTTGGGCATAGTCAAAAGACAGTTACGTCAGGATACGGAAATTTACGGCAAGGCACCATTGGAAGTCTGTCTGAAATTATCGAAGATGCTCGCTTTGAAGGTGTAGATTTTACGCACCTTTATGCTTAGATAATATTAAGACGGATTTGGAGCTTGTAGAGCGCGATTATTTGTTTTGGCTACTTGGGTGGCCAAGCCCTCCAAATCGCGCTCCAAGGCCCCCTCCAGGGGCAAAATAGACCATTATCAGCCATCAGTCCTGATAAAGTGAGTGAGAATTTTTCACAATTCTCATTCGCAGAGGCTATAATAAGTTCAATCATAAACAATAAATATCACAATTACTAAGGTCAGTCCTAAGTTAATACTTATAGTACTAACGGTTTACTGTCTGATCCGGTCCATCTAATTTCCGATTCGTCAGCGCGGAATCAGCCGCTTGACGAAATTAGGATTTTTAACTTTGCATACCGTTCGTCCCCTATCACCCTCATCCATTGGCTGGCTGCACATGATCTTCCGTCACCCTGATCTTCGTGAGCCGGGCGGAACAGTCGTCAGGAAAATAAGCGCCGTGCCCCGATACATTACCCAAGCGGTGTTGACGGGCGTAGCGAGGCTCAAGGGCTTTGATGTGAAGGTCCACGGCTCTCTGTACCTGATATCGAGGCCTGCCGTTGTCGCTACTAAATTGGTCGGCAGTGATGCCGCCATCGAAGCCGGGGTGTTGCCGTATCTGATGGGCATACAAGCCTTAAAGAAGAGGTGAAGCCGATGCGCGGGAAGGCAATGGTCGTCCCGCGCTGCTTCTTGCCTGCCGATCACAAGGCCTACTGACCGACACAGGTGCTTTCATCATTGATGACGTTGCTGTGTCTGGCAAGGGTGGGAAGGGGACGGTCCGCTGTCGAGCATGGCATGGTGGTAAGCTGCCGACATTCGTTGTAGGCTCGACCTATGACGAAGCCATGGATCATCGCGCTCTGGGTCTTCACGGTTGCGTTGGCAGGGTGGCTGCTTGTCGATGGTCAACGCTTCGCTGCCGCCGGTGTAATGGGCACCGCGTTATTCTGGGAAGCGATCCATCTTGTGTTCGGCAGCAAGGACACCGAATAGCGCCGATGGGTGGTTTCGCGACAGTCAGGTTTGCAGCCACTTCGACAATAAAGCGGACTTTTACGGATATTTAAAAAGAGTTTGCCTTACTCTCGTCATGGAACCAGACCTCAGCATCGCACAATCTTTAAAAGTCGCATTTTTGTCTGCGTTTGCCGGATGCTTTTTATCAACGATCATCTTTTGCTGTGGCATTCTTGCGACGGCGGATGGAATGTTTAGTTTTAAGGGCATCATTGCAGTGCAGATGTGGGGAGCGCTAGTCGGCGCAATGGCATTGCTTTTTTCAATCCCCGCAGCGTTAATTTTAGGCACCGCTCTACATTGTATTCTTACTCTCCAAGTCGCTGCCAATCCGAAGTCGTATGCAGTGTTATTCGCACTGATTGGCGCGGCCGTCGGATGGATCATATTTTTGGTCATGTTCAGCGATGGACTAGGTTCAACTATTGAAATGGCAAAATATGCCTGCCCCTTCTACGGTGCGGGGGTAGCTGGAATAATGCCTCTGACGGCAGCATGGCTGAACAAGTCTATTGATCTACCATAGTGTGTCCGATTGCCGGAAAAGCTCAACGTCCAGTTTATGGCAACTTCTGGTCGGTTTATGCCTGCCATAAGGGTGAGCTTTGGCATTCTACCGCGATTGCTGGTCCACCAGCCGTTGCAACCATACAGATTGTATTTCAAGCCCAGCATTTCCGTTACTAGCGAAATGATCGTATGTTAACTTTTTAACATATAGCAACGCATTGCGGATGCAGTTCAATTTAAAATTTTTCCATTTTGTAAATATAGCTATAATATAGATAAATTTTATGTTAAGAAAATACGCCATATTAGGAATAATATTAACAATAATAAGAAGACATGTTCGTTTTAACACTTCAGGTACTAGCGGTTGCTGCCTCTGATTTCCTGTATATCTTTGCGTTCCGTCACTCCAGACGAAAGGAAATACAGATGGAATTTACGCAATTACGCTTCGCCTTCATGGATGAGGACGAGCCTCTTCCCCCGGCCTCAAACGACAACCAGCCTTCTGATGTAGGGCCTTCCGATAATCGGCAAGGGGAGTCTGCCTCCCAACCTGCTCGATCAGCCCAGCGAATCCTCTCTTGTTCGACATGAGGGGGAAGGAATGGTGCGATCCCTTGCGCTCTGCACCTTCTGTCAAACAACCCTGCCCTTTCGATCACAGAAGAAAATCATGCTCATCGAAAGCGCTTCACGTATGTATTATAAATTGAACTGCTTCTTAAATGTCTATGAATACGCCTTACTATAAAGATTATATCTCTTCTAAACTATTTAAATTACCTATTATTAAATCAATATCTTTAGATGAAGCAATAGATATGACTTGGTTTCTATCCTTCTATCTAAAGCCTATCTCTATTGAATCCTTTGCTCTTATTAAAGACCTCCTTGAATTGGCAAAGCCTGATATGGGAAGGCGGAACAAGTTTTCGGATGGATTTATCAACGCCATGGAGTTGACGGTCCCCATGCTGTTGAAGGCAGCGGGAGAGGAAGACGGCGGCTTTCTATATCGATCCATGGCTACCGGGAGCTTCAATGCAGGGGCATTTGGAAACGATACAGTTTCCGGTGTGTCGGTAGGGCATAGGCCGTTCAGGAACGTCATAAACGGCTTGCACAGGGAAGGCTTCATAGAGGTCATCACCGGCTATATAGAGGTCATCACCGGCTATAAGGAATGCGCGGCGTCGGTTTTCAGCAAAGGGGTAGCAACCCGGTTCAGGGCCATGCCAAAGCTGATCGACCTTGCGAAGGCCCATAATATATTCCCGGAACTATGGTCTTTTCATTTTGGCGCTGCGCCAAGGCCGATCCGGGTTGCCGATCCGATCCTGTTGAAGACCGGCAGCACAAAGACATGGAAACCCGGAAGGAATGGCGAGAAGGGAAAGCAGGATAAGCAAAAGGGTATAATGCTGCCTGTGGATTACAGCCTGCCGCATGTCGCGGCCTATGCCGAAGAGGTCAACGACCTAACCGCCTATTTCGCCAAGCAGGACATTCAGCCTGCCCATCTGCACCATCGCTTTGTCCGGGTGTTCGGGGAGGGCGACAAGGATGGTGCCGATTTCAGCAAGGGTGGTCGTCTCTATAGCCATGGCATCGGCAAGGGCTACCAAAACGTCAAAAAGCATATCCGCAGGGCCATGACGATCAGCGGCGAGGCCATTGCTGAGGTCGATCTTCGGGCCAGCTATCTAACGATATTGCACCAGCGCATGGGCGTACCGCTGCCCGCAACCGATCCCTATGACATGCCGGTCGTACCGCGTAGCATCGTAAAAATGTGGGTATCAATCACCCTAGGCAATAGCGGCTTTCATACCCGCTGGCCTCCTGAATCGAAGAAGCGTTATAGCGAGGATGAGGAAACGAAGGGCCGCGATCTACAGGCGGATTACCCGTTCGGCAAAACGCAGCGAAGGATATTGGACCACCTGCCGCTCTTGGAGGAATGGGCTAAGAACCCGATAGGATGGGGCGACTTGCAGTTCATCGAAAGCACCGCCGTCATTGATGCCGTAAAGACGTTGGCGTTTGTCCACGACATACCGGCATTGCCCCTCCACGACGCCCTGATGGTTCCTGAATCGAAAGCGGAAATAGCGGCGCAGTGCCTATTCGAAAGCTTCTATAAGCATGTGGGGATAGCACCGCATATCACGATCAGTTCCCATAGGAAGGTTGCCGGACATACGGTCCATTGAAGGGGTGTGAGCTTCCCTATAAATCAAGGTCGGCACTGTGAATGGACAGGGAAAAGGGTGAAGCTGTTTTTCTAAGACTTCACCCCCTCCCTGCAATATCATGCTTCCGGGATGGTCAGCGGCACGGCTCCATCCATCGCCTTCATGCAATTATTCCTGGCCCTGATCGCCGCGATCATGGCGTCGGTATCATCATTGCTATCGATGAAGGTTTGGCCGTTGGTCCATACAAAGGGCTGGTAGCCGTTGTAGGCACCAAAGCTGTTACGTCCAAGAATCTGTCCATACATGCAGCGGCCCTTGGCGCTGACGGTCAGGTCTTTGAACTTAACGGAAGTCGGGTCCTTCATGGCGTCCCTAGCGCTCGCCATTGCCCGTTCTGCAAATTCCTGATCGGGATTAGCGGGTTTGGTGAAGGTCAACATGTCGTTGGCGTACAGGACGATAAGAAGGATGACGATGAAGGGTGCGGCAACAAAGCCCCACTTCAGGATCGTTTCTACAATCTCCATATTCTTTGTGGGTTCGGTGCGCGGCGACTGACAGGATGCGAGCGTAGCGACAATCAAGATGAGAATCGGTTGTTGGGGTGTCGGTGAAGGGCGGAGGGCGT